>WLCR01000043.1 GCA_009705235.1 Actinomycetota bacterium
ACATGAGCGAGTTACAAGCGTGTAATTCACTCTTAAGAAAGTCTTTTCCAAGAGGGATGAGACAACGAAAGCTAATGGAGCATCGACGTTATGCCGATTCAACCCGCAGCCCAGAACTCCCCAATCCCCACTTCAGGACCAACAATCACACTCGCATCGGGCGAGAACATGGAGCTCTCATGGCAGGAGCGTGCGTTGTGCGCACAGACTGACCCAGAAGCTTTCTTTCCAGAAAAAGGCGGATCCACTCGCGAAGCAAAGCGCGTATGTCTTTCATGTGATGTCCGCGCAGAATGTTTGGAATACGCACTTGCACATGATGAACGCTTCGGAATTTGGGGCGGATTATCAGAGCGCGAACGTCGTCGCTTAAAGCGTCGCACCGCCTAAGGCTTTTGCATCTCTTAGGAGATAGCGAGATGTACTTATGGCTTCCCTAGCGGATGTAGATAAACATCGCGTAACCGCAGTTCTTGTTTCGCATAATGGAGCTATCTGGTTACCTGAAGTTGTTGCAGCGCTGACCTCCCAAACCCGACCAGTTGATCTCATAACTGCTGTCGATACAGGATCAGAAGATGCATCTACAAAATTATTAAAATCAGCACGTATTCCGTTTTTTACAACTGATCGTGAATCTGGTTTTGGACAAGCGGTCTCGCTGGCCGTAGATAAATTACCGCAACGCGTAGATCACGAATGGATTTGGTTGATCCATGATGATTGCGCACCAGCACCAACTGCGCTCGCAGAGCTATTGAATGCAATCGATGATCGCCCACAAGTAGTTATGGTTGGTCCAAAATTACTCGGCTGGCATGATCGAACACATTTATTAGAAGCTGGAATCAGTATCGCTGGTAATGGTGCACGATGGACTGGACTTGAACCATTGGAGTACGACCAAGGTCAGCACGATGGAATTCATGATGTGCTCTCTGTCAGCACAGCCGGTGCCTTGATTCGCAGAGATGTATTTGAAGAGCTAGGTGGGCTTGATCCAAACCTAGAATTATTCCGCGATGATGTTGATTTTGGATGGCGTGCACGTACTGCTGGACACTCGGTAATTGCAGCGACTAGTGCAGTTGCATTTCATGCACAGGCTTCGGCAACTGAGCGACGACAGATCGATGTTGCAGGTGCTTTCTTGCATCGCCCTTTACTGTTAGACCGTCGAAACGCGGCATACGTTTTATTAGCAAACTCTTCGTGGTGGATGATTCCTTGGATCGCAGTCCAATTATTGGGATCTGCTTTTGTCCGTGCCCTCGGATATTTACTGGCGAAACTACCTGGATATGCATCCGATGAGATTTTGGCGGTGGCTTCTTTAATTGTGCGCCCTGGCATGCTTTTGGAAGCACGCAAGATTCGCAAGAAACAAAGATTTGTTACTGCTCGAGTTGTAGCAACGTATATACCGCCTCGTTGGTCGCAACTTCGATTAGGGACTGAACGGTTATTTGAAATTATGCGGGCCAGGGTATTCCCAGATGACAAATCCATTTCAGTATCGATCCTTGATTCTGCCGAGGATGAAGATTTATTGACACCAATTAAAAGTGTTAACTGGCTATCTGTCTTTAAGCGACCAGAAGTTATTGGTTTCTTAGCAATCGCAATTATTTCCCTTGTTAATTCTAGAAACCGATTAGGCGCGATAGTGGGCGGGGCTCTTCCAATCTCACCATCTGGTGCCACAGATTTATGGAGAACGTACTTTGAGTCGTGGCATCAAGTCGGAATGGGTTCTTCTTTGGCCACCCCGCCCTGGGTTGCGGTCACAGCTCTTGCATCACTGATTGTGTTAGGAAAAGTTCCATTCTTCATCACAACCTTTTTCCTGATTGTGCCCTTATTGATTATGTGGACTGCGTTTCTACTGCTGAAGAAGTTAACTAGCAATAACTGGATTTCAATCCCAGCAGCATTTCTTTATGCAATTTCACCAGTAACTATTGCAGCAATTAGCTCGGGACAAATTGGCACGCTAGTTCTTCTGATCTTTGTGCCACTTGTTGCCATGATTCTTCATGATTGGTGGGCGATCGATAAGTATAGCTGGCGCAAGATATTTGCTGTTTCGCTACTTTTCTCGTTGTTGTATGCATTTACATTAATGAGCTTTGTAATTGCTGCAGTCGCAGCACTTGTTGTTACATTTGAAAATTTCAAAGAGTTCTCACTCACACAAGACAAAAACTTGTGGTTTGACCGTTTAAGAAAAAGATTAGCACTTGTGTTTGTTCCATTTATGGTGAATGCGCCATATTCTTTTGAAGCAATAATTAACCCCAGCAGATTCTTAACAGAACCAGGGTTACGTGTACCTGGCGGTGGAGCACTTGCCGCCCTCACTGGAAATCCTGGCGGTATTGGATCTGTGCCATTGTGGTTAATTAGCCCAATTTTCTTGGTATTAGTTGTTTCTTTATTTTCTTCAACTTGTGCACGAGGTATTGCAGAGTACGGAGTTGGCGCATTATCTATGGCGGTATTTTTTGGATCGCTATCAATTTCGACTCGAGGAAATGAAGGAGCTGCAAAAGTTTGGACAGGCCCCGTACTTTCTATTGTGACGTTGGCTGCGGTTGCCTCAGGAACAGTTTTGCTAGATAGCTTGCGCCAAACTTTGATTTTAAGTCATATTCATTACCGACATTTTTTGTCTGCAATTCTGATTTTTATCACCACCGCATATGCAGTTGTGGCTGTTGGATTAAATCTAACTTCCGGTGCCAATTCTGCAGTTCAAGCAAATCGTGCCACGGTTATGCCAGCATTTTTAAGTGTTGAAGCAGAGACCAAAATCCTTGTATTACGAGAGATAGGTAATGTCTCAGAGAAGAGAATTCAGTATTACATTTCTAGAGGGAGAGACATCGCACTAGGTGAGGCTGACGTTGCCCCCCAACAAAATCCAGCGATTGCCCAAGCGGCACGATCATTGATAGATGGAACAGGAATTGCAAGCAGTAAGACTTTGGCTGATTACGGGATTAAGTACATTTATGTAAAGAACCCCTTTAAAAAGGAGATCATTAGATCAATCGATGGACTTGGTGGTTTCACTCGAACCTCTGCAACATCACTTGGTGTGGTCTGGAAAGTTAGCCAACCAACCGGCCGACTTTTGTTTGTTGCCCAGGATGGGGTGCGATCAGTTCTTGAAGCTGGAGAATTTGGGGCACGCACTTTTGTGCCAGGTCCTGGAACATTAATTCTTACGGAATCTTCCAATCGATCATGGCAAGTGTTGCAAAATGGTTATCGCTTGGACCGCACTAACAATGAACTTGGTTTGCCTACTTTTAAAGTCACAGAGTCAGGTGAGATTTCATTACTACATGACGGAACAGTTCGTCGCGGGTGGCTTTCGCTTCAATTGATTTTCTTAGTCATAGCGCTCGTTATGGCACTTCCTTCTGGGCGCCGAAAAAGTGAAATCTCCGAAGAGGAGTTGGCATGAAATTTGGTAGATCAATCGGATTATTGGCAGTTTTGCTAAGTGCATTGTGCATTGGGGGATTGCTTTCAGTTGCTGTAACCACCAAGAGTTATTCAGAAAGTTATCCGGCAGTTGTATGTCCACCAACAATTACTGGCCTATCTTCACAAATTTCGCTAGCCTCGAAAAAGACTCCATTTCAGAGACTCCAAAATCGCACGACTAAGACAGCGCCGGTAAAGGTTTTGCGCCTACCTGTAAAAAGAGATTCATTAGTGTTTAACTCCGAAGGCGTGACTCCTGTTGTATGGCAAAGCAAAGCGTCTAGCTGGGCTGGTGGAGCGTTGTGCACCGGTCCTGCAACCTCACAGTGGTTTGTTGGAGGAACAGCAGACATTACAACTAAAGGACGTTTGATCATTGTAAACAGTGGGCTCAGTGATGCGATTATTGATATCCAGAGTTTTACTGAAAATGGGAAACAGCCACTTCGTACAATTACTGTCGTATCAAAAAATTACTTGATAATTCCAATTGATTCTCTGGCTCCTGGTGATAAGAATTTGACGGTACATGTTGCTCCACGTTCAGGACGCATTAATGCTTTTATGATTGATGAGCAAGGTAAGGGATTGAAAGCACTTGGTGGAGATCTAATTAATTTTGCACCAAGTGCCAGTAAGTCAGTGATGATTCCAGCTATCCCACATCAAATTGTGAAGAACACCAAAGCCTTACCGCATACTTTAAGGATCTTGACTCCGGGTGATGTCGATGCAAATGTGACCGCCGAAGTTTTGTCAGCCGATGGAGTTTTTGTTCCAGTCGGATTAACGTCACGTTCAATTAGTGCCGGAATCGTGACTGAGCTCCAATTCACTCCGAACATAACCTCGACAATAATGGGAATTCGAATCACTTCAACTGAACCGATAGTGGCTGCGATAAAATCTACCGTTACTACTTCTGGCAAAAAAGATTTCGTGTGGAGCACTTCTGCTCCTGCACTTATTCCACTGACAATTGCCATTTCTGGATTAAATCCCCTTATTTCATTTACTGGAGAAAGCATCAATGTTGCTTTAGATGTGACCTTGAATAATGGAAAAGTTGTTCGAAAAATACTTAAAGGCACAGATATCGCGACCTGGCGAGCCCCAGAGTCGGCACGATCTTTCACGATTGTAAAAGTTGGCCCCGACACCTTCGCAGGCGCCCTTGTATCTTCAGTTAATGGCTATGGGTACTTTCCAATCGCCCCCGGAAGTGTTTTAACAAAGATTGAATTACCAGATTCAAATATTCGAGTCCTAAATCCCTAACAATCCCAAGATTTATACCTCGTTCCCACTAATGTTTCACACATGAGAACACAAGGTGGTCGTGGTTGCTCCCGTGCAGGGTGCAGATCTCAAGCGACAATGACACTGACATACGTGTACTCCGAATCAACAGCTGTCGTAGGACCACTTGCAACGTATTCCGAACCTCATGCATATGACTTATGCGCAGTACATGGTGCGCGGCTAAAGGTTCCTCATGGTTGGAATGTGATCAAACAAGAACTTGATGGTCAAACACAGGGACCAACAGAAGATGACTTAATGGCGATCGCAGATGCTGTCCGCGAAGTCGCACATAAAGAAATTCCAGAAGGTTCGCCAATTGCAATTTCTTCAACACCACAGCACATTGGTCGTAGAGGTCATTTACGTGCCGTTCCGTCTTCGGAGTAATCAGTGAACGAGTTCGCGCATATTTTTAAGGCTTACGACATTCGCGGGTTAGTTGACGTTGAAATTGATGCTGATTTTGCATTTGCAACCGGCGTTGCATTTGCTCGTTTTCTGCAGATAGAAAGAGAGCCGGGGACAATTGTCATCGGTGAAGATATGCGACCATCCTCACCTGTATTAGCTGATGCATTTTCTGCAGGTGCAACATCTCTGGGTATGGATGTAATTCGTATAGGGCTGGCATCAACTGACATGTTGTACTTTGCATCAGGAAAATTAGGATTACCAGGCGCGATGTTTACTGCAAGCCACAATCCAGCTGAATACAATGGAATAAAGCTGTGTTTAAGTGATGCCCGTCCAATTGGAAAAGAGTCTGGTCTAGTTACCATTGAAAACTTTGTTCGTGAAGGTTCACCTATAGCCCTTCGAAATGTTGGAGTTGAAAAACAGCGCAATATGCTCGAAGAATATGTGGATCACCTTTTAACACTAGTAGACATTAAGAATATTCGTCCGCTCAAGATTATTGTTGATGCAGGAAATGGAATGGCAGGGCATACCGCACCTGCCATCTTTGCTCGACTCAATTGCGAAGTCATTCCAATGTTCTTCGAGCTTGATGGAACTTTTCCAAATCATGAGGCAAATCCGCTTGATGAAAGTACATTGACCGACCTAAAGCTAGCAATGATCGAACAGAAAGCTGATCTTGGTTTGGCCTTTGATGGAGATGCAGATCGCTGTTTCTTAGTTGATGAACAAGGAGTCGCAGTCAATCCATCAGCATTGACATCATTAATTGCCCATCGCGAACTAATCAAGCGCCCAGGTTCATCAATTATTTATAACTTGATATCTTCTCGCGCCGTTCAAGAAGTTATTAACGAAAATGGTGGAGTTGGATTGCGGAGTCGAGTTGGTCACTCTTATATTAAGAAAATGATGGCAGAAAGCGGTGCCATTTTTGGTGGCGAACATTCAGGACACTTTTATTTCAAAGAGTTTTGGCGTGCAGATTCGGGAGCATTAGCGGCTTTGCATGCAATTGCAGCTTTAGGTGAGTCAGACGCGACGATGTCAGCATTACTTGCACCGTATAACCGATATGTAATAAGTGGTGAGATAAATTCAAAGGTCGCTGACACTAAAATAGCGACTGAAAAAGTTGAGAATAGTTATTTGTCAGATCAGGTCACAATGGATCATCTGGATGGACTAACCGTTAATGGGGATACCTGGTGGTTTAATCTTCGCCCATCAAATACCGAGCCACTACTTCGACTCAATGTTGAGGCTTCAACACAGGCTCAAATGGAGACTGTGCGTGATGCGGTTCTCTCACTTATCCGCGGCTAATTCCCGTTTTCCATTAGAGAGTTTAAGCGTGTGGCGGTAATCTTTACCCATAGTCGCCTAGCACTGTAGAGCCCTACGCCTTAGGTACCCAAACAATACTTTGAATACCACTTAAGGAGATTTACGTGAACGTTCCAGTAACAGCAACTCTTCCGGCACATGACATTGCAGATGCATCACTTGCTGCAGAAGGCAAAAAGAAAATTGAATGGGCAGAACGCAACATGCCTGTTCTTGCCCAAATCCGTGAGCGATTTGAAAAATCACAGCCATTTGCAGGCGTTCGTATTTCTGCCTGTATGCACGTAACAACCGAAACAGCTAACTTGATGCGTGTTCTAAAAGCCGGCGGGGCAGAGATTGCACTGTGCGCGTCAAATCCACTGTCAACACAAGATGACACAGCAGCAGCACTTGTTCACGAATATGGAATTTCTGTATTTGCACGAAATGCAGTAGACCGTGATGGCTATTACAAGCACATCAACGCAGCGTTAGATATCGCACCTCACCAAGTATTTGATGATGGTTGCGATCTAGTAAACACACTTCACACAACACGAAAAGAATTGATACCAGGAATTACTGGTGGTTGCGAAGAGACCACAACAGGAGTGATTCGTCTTAACCAGATGGCTAAAGATGGCGCACTGCAGTTCCCAATGATCGCTGTTAATGACACTGATACAAAGCACATGTTCGATAACCGTTATGGAACAGGTCAATCAACACTTGATGCGGTGTTCCGCGCAACTAACTTCTTACTTGCAGGTCGTATTGTTGTTGTGGCTGGATTTGGATATTGCGGTAAAGGCGTTGCAGAACGTGCAAAGGGAATGGGTGCTGATGTAGTTGTCACCGAAATTGATCCAACTAAGGCACTTGATGCAATGATGCAAGGTTTCCGCGTTATGCCGATGCTAGATGCAGCAGCGGTTGGAGATGTATTTATCACCGTTACTGGTAACCGTGATGTATTGCGTGACGAACACTTTGCAGTAATGAAAGATGGCGCAATCATGGCTAACTCAGGCCACTTTGATATCGAAATCGATGTTGCATGGCTAGAGCAGAATTCAAAGACAAAGAATGCAAAGATGCGTCACCAAACTGATGAATATGTCTTGGCAGATGGACGTCGCCTGCTTCTACTTGCAGAAGGTCGCCTAGTTAATTTAGGTGCAGCAGAAGGCCACCCAGCATCAGTTATGGACATGTCATTCTCTGATCAGGCACTTACAGCTGAATACCTTGTAAAGGAAGCAAAGAACTTGAAGCCGGGTGTTCATGAGGTTCCTACTTATATTGACAAAGAAGTAGCTTCACTTAAATTGATTAGCATGGGCGGTCGTATTGACGTTCTAACTCCTGCACAAGATATGTACCTGAACTCTTGGGAGCACGGTAGCTAATGACCTTAGTTA
>WLCR01000044.1 GCA_009705235.1 Actinomycetota bacterium
AGTAAAGTTAACCCGTTAGGGGCGGTAGCTCAGTTGGTTAGAGCCCGGAACTCATAATTCCGTCGTCGTCGGTTCGAGCCCGACCCGCCCCACTTCCTTGTATAGCTTTTTAACGTAGTTTAGATTCGACATCCTTGATTAAGAGTTGAACTTCTTTGGTCATCACTTGCAATTCCTGAAGCTCAAGTAAAGCTGCATCGTGCGTTTCCCTAATCATTGTCTCGACTCTAGAAGTCTGCTCTTTTTGTCCCACCATAATTATGGAGAGAAGAACAAGCTGCAAGAATGTTTGTGCTATCCAAGACACGATGATAAGGGTGTCACCTGAACTAATTGCGCGAGGTAGAGAAATAAGCGCGATTACGGCAAATAAATAGGCGGCCCACATGGTTGAAACAAATGAGGTGACTTTTTCGGCAACCCAAGAATTGAATTCTCTCATTCTTCACACGGTACTCTCAGTATGTAGAGATTTACTACTGAAATTCATAAATATTCGTATTACTATTTCGTATGACCACAATCGCAATCATCGGTGCAGGCTGGCGAGCAGAGTTCTATATTCGAATAGCTCAGCTATTGCCCGAAAGATTTGAGATCGTTGGAGTCGTCGCTCGTAAAGAAGATGTTCGACATGCTCTGACACAGGAATATGGAGTCCGGACATTTTCATCCGTTAGTCAGCTGTTAAGCCACAAAAAACCTGACTATGCAGTTAGTAGCGTCTCGTGGGATTCAAACCCCAGTGTTGTTGAGGAGTTAGTAAGTGCCGGGGTTTATGTTCTCTGTGAAACTCCACCAGCACCAACGGTCGAAGCGTTGCAGAAGTTGTGGAAAGCCGTGGGTTCTTCAGGGATGGTGCAAGTTGCTGAGCAGTATTTAAATTTGCCAGGTCATTCTTCGCGCTTAGCAATAACCAAATCAGGAGTCATTGGAGAGGTCACTTCTGTTGAACTCTCGTCAACACATGGTTATCACGCTGTTTCAATCATGCGCGGATTCTTACAATCTGGCTTCGAGCCAACCACAATTACAACTCGACAATTTGAAGCACCATTAGTTAATCCACTGGTACGAAATGGTTGGAATAGTGATCTAAGCCCACAGATGGCAAAAACAACAATTTCCCTGATTGACTTTGGTGGTGGAAAATCTGGAATCTATAACTTTGTAGATAACCAGTGGCATAACCAATTGCGCCACCGCAGAATCGTGGTACGAGGCAGTAAAGGTGAAATGGTTGATGATGCTGTAATTCGCTTAATTGATGGACCCGCTATTACTTCGTCCAAAATCGAGCGATACCAACTGGGATATGACTTAAACCTAGATGGGTTTGATACCGAACATCTTTCCTTCGATGGTCAAGTAGTTTTCAAGAATCCATTTGTTGGTCTTCGATTTATGGATGAAGAGATAGCAATCGCACAATTAATGGTGCAGATGGCTGATTGGATAAATGGAAATGCACAACCTCCTTATCCGCTAAGCGAGGGCTGCCAAGATCAACTGATTTCACTAGCCATGGATGAGTCCACAGCTTCGGGCAAGAGCATTACAACCCAAAAACTGGATTGGGCTAATTAAGCCTTAGTGCTGATCAAAGCGATCAACGTTCATTGCCTTGGTCCTCATTGCGCTAAGAGCTAGCAAATTATGAGAGATAGGCTGAGAGCATGACCAGAACTACAAAAAAGTGGACCGCGCGCGATACTGCAAAGTGCATCATCACCCCTTCTGATCTTGATCACAAATACAGTCGCGGAGTTCTAGGTGTAATTACCGGTTCTGCGCAGTACCCAGGTGCGGCTGTCTTAACTACTGCTGCGGCATCTGCGACAGGTATCGGAATGATTCGTTTTCACAGTTCATCTGGTTTGGCACATCTAGTGCTGCACACAACTCCATCAGTGGTTGTTCAGCCTGGAAAGGTCACTGCATGGTTAATAGGAAGTGGAATTGATTCAAAGAAGTATTCGGATATCACTACATGGTTGCGTCATCGTTGGTTTAAATTAGCTACATTGCAATCTGTCCCAACCGTTTTAGATGCCGGTGCATTGCACTTGGCAGGCTCATTAGAACAGCCCACTGTAATCACTCCACACAGCGGTGAACTCTCAAAGCTTTTGACGATGCGCGGCATAAGTGTTTCTGCCGAAGCTATCGAAGGTAACCCAAAGAAATGGGTGCAAGAAGCCGCTGACACTTTAGGAGTGACTGTTTTACTTAAGGGTTCCACGACATATGTTGCCAATGATGCTGTTCTGATCGAATTGCCAACTGCTACTCCATGGCTTGCAACTGCAGGAACTGGTGATGTTTTGGCAGGAATTATTGGTTCATTAGTTGCAACAAATACTGTGGAAATTCTAAATGATTACAATCATTTAGCAGCAGTTGTAGCATCTGCCGCATTCATTCATGCGCGAGCCGCAGAAGCCGCATCAAACGGAGGGCCAATTAACGCCGAAGCGATAATTGATGCAATCCCAAGTGTTATGGCTCGAATTCTTAAGTAATACATAGGGGTACCCCTATTTAATGCCATCTCTCAATTCACTCTCACACCTGTATCAATTAGTTGCAATGTGGCGTAACTTCTAAATATGAGTGATCGAGTCTTACTTGTAATGGATGATGCTTTTGAATTATCTACATTGGCCTCTGCACTCAAAATGCATGGAACAAATGTCATCGGTGAGGCTCGGAAGGAATCTTCAGCGCTTTTGCTAATGCGAAGTATGCAACCAAATGTTTTGCTGATAGATATGCACATATCTAACGAGCACTCGATCGCAATTGCAACTGCCATCCGCAAGGAATCCCCTCAAATAGGTGTTGTCATATTAGTTGCGTGCGCAGACCTTAGATTGCTCGGAGAGCTGACCTGCAATATCCCTATCGGGTCTAAAGTTGTTATTAAGAAATCCATGAATAGTGTTTCGGCTTTGTGCGATGTTATTTCAGAATCACGAATTTTTGTCCCAGAGTCACCAGTTGCCTGGATTAATGGAAATGTTTCTGTTCATGAAAAAGTCGTAGAAAATTTGATTTCCCATTTGACCGATCTCCAGATAGATACGCTCCGTCAAATTGCTAATGGCTTAACAAATGCTGAGATTGGACGAATCAGATTTGTGAGCGAAAAAGCGATAGAACAGATAGTTTCTCGCATTGCTTTGATGCTTGATGTCCAGCCAGACAGAACAAAGAACTTGCGTGTGCAATTAGTTGGTGAATACTTCAAGTGGATTGGCGCGCCAACGCACTAGTTGTGCACTTCTCCCAAGTGACAAAGGTAAAGTTCCCGCCTATGGAGCTCCATCAGATTCGCGCGCAGTGGAATCAAGTTCTTGATGCCCTGGAATCTGACAATCGTGTTGCATGGATCGCATACTTTGATGCCCGATTAAGTTCATTTGAGAATGGAGTTTTAATCTTAGATTTTTCAGATAGTCGTAAATTTGCAACATCACACGAATACTCAGAAACTCGTCCAAATTTGAAATCTGCGCTACAGGTAGCAATTAAAAACACAATCGGTATTGATGTGGAGATTCTCGAACAATGAGAGTAAAGATCTATCTCCTGGCTATTTCCTTGATTATTTCAGTCATAGGAGCTCCACAAACAGCGGCTGCTGCTTCGACCTTATCGATGTCGATCAAACAAACGCCCAGTGCTACTGAAACATTGCTGACCCTTTACGGAAATCTCAAACCAAATCGTTCGGGCACGGCTGTAAAGATCCAAGTAGATGTCGATGGTAAATGGACGACAACTCGATTTACGACAAAGGTCACCAAAGTCGGAACCTGGAAAGTAACTGCTCTCGCAACTGCGCTGAACGCAAATGTTCGCTATCGCGCAGTTTCTGTTATTGGCGGTAAGAGTCTGTACTCGCCTATTCGTACCATCACGGTGAAGCAGCAACCAGAAATTACCGATACTGATCCTGCTCAATTTATTGATTTAGCCGGTCCTGGTGGTCGCATTCATGGCGCTGACATCAGTCGTTGGCAACATCCAAACGATAAGCCAATTGATTTTGTAAAGATGTATGCAGCGGGAATGCGATTTGTATTTATCAAGGCATCAGATACCCGAGAAAGTGCAGATCTGTTGGCAGTCAAATACGCAGCAATGGATCACCATGCTGCACAGGCAGCCGGAATTTATACGGGTTTTTATCACTACGCAGTCTTGCCCGATGTCACAGATCCTGAAGAAATTAGAAAAGATGCTCTGGCGCAAGCACAAAAGGTTGTATGGCGTCTTGCATCCATGGGTGGTTACAGCGAAAAAGATTTGCCATACGCATTAGACCTAGAAAATAAGTGTGTGCGTTACTCCTCCACTGGTGCGTGCCAAAAGTATGCAACACGAAGCGCTGTAACTTTATGGGCAACAACATTTCTTGCATCAGTGAAGGAAAAAACTAGCAAAACACCGATTCTCTACTCTTATGCAAGCTTTCTAGAGGGATCAATGACGCGGACATCTGAGCTTGCTCAATATCCATTGTGGCTTGCCCAATATGCAATCGATCCAGCAAATCCAATCAACCAGCCAGGTTTGAAAACCGGTGGCTGCTACGTTCATTCATGGACTGGTGCTAATTGCGACTCTCAATGGACGGTATGGCAGTACTCCTCATGTGGAATTGCTCCTAAGTACGGCGTACCTGGAAATAGATTAGATCTCAATGTATTTCGTGGAACACCTTCATCATTTTTAGAATTAGTTAAAGGGATCTGGATGCCGACTCTTGTTGATCTCATGCCGCAACTAGAACCTTCGGTGTTAACTGTTGTCAGCCAATCAGCAAGTACAACAAACAAACTAGTTACATTTAAGGTAAATGTTGTCCGACCAAGCGGTTCTCCTGTTGTTACTGGATCTGTAAAACTGGTCTTTGATAAAGCATCGACACCGGCAACTAGGCCGACTCAAACAATAATGCGTGAAACAAGCGGCGTGTGGACACTTGCCCTCAGAGGGGTTTTGGCTGGTACATATAATGGAAAAGTTGTTTACCAAGATGTTTCAGGCACTCATGCAGAATCAACTTTTCCAGTTACTTTTGAAGTTACGCAAGGGCCCACTCCAACACCTAAGCCAACTCCATCACCGACTGCGACTAAAAAACCAACAACTGATGGTTGCAGAGGACAGATTAAGAATTAACCTCAAGCAACGCACCTAAGGTTACTTTTTCGCGCTCAACTAATTCTGTGTATTGGGCAACTGATTCCTTACGTTCTTTAGAGCTCCATCCAAGAATCGGAGAAATTAAGGTTGCAATCTCATCTGCAAGATGTAGCCCGTGATTAACCGCCTCAAAAGATAAACGAGTACGGCGAGAAATTACATCATCTACTGAGCGAGCACCTTCGTGGGATGCTGCGTAAACAATTTCAGCTTTGATATACGGCAGGTTTACATCTAATTTGCCCAATAATTTAGGCTCTTCATTAATTAAATCTAGGATTTCGCTGATCAATGATCCGTGGCGATTGAGTAAATGTGTAACTGTTGCTACATCTAACCCAGATTCTTGAGCAATACGTTCTTTCTGTTGTTCTAGAGCGAAGTAGCCATCAGCACCTACTAATGGCAGTTTCTCTGTCACGGATTCTTGCGTCAATCTACGAAGCTCAATCACTGCGCGATCTACTACATCCTTGGCCATGACTCGATATGTCGTGTACTTACCGCCAGCAATAGAAACAAATCCGGCAGCTGGACGATCAACCGTGTGTTCACGTGAAAGTTTTGTTGTCGTTGCACTCTTGTTATTTGCAACTAATGGACGCAATCCAGCATACACACCAATAATGTCATCAGCCCGTAATTTTGGTTCTAGAACTCGGTTGGCCTGATCCAAAATGTATTGAACATCTTCTCTGGTAGCACACGGCTCTGCGCGGTCACCTTCATATGGAGTATCTGTAGTACCAACAATCCACTTATCTCCCCAAGGAATCAAGAACAATACAGAGATCGGAGTTTTAACAATAATGCCGGCATCAGAATTAATTGCAGATCCCGGAACGACGATGTGTGCACCTTTACTCATTGTCACGTTGTAGCCAGGGGTTAAATCAAAACGCGCATGTAATTGATCGCTCCATACGCCGGCGCACATAATTGTGGCACCTGCTTTAATCGCTATTTTCTTTCCTGATTCTAAATCCAGTGCATTCACTCCGACTACGCGCTTGCCTTCTTTAATTAACGATTCAGCAGAAACTTGCGTTGCGATGATTGCTCCATGACGTGCCGCAGTTCGTGCAACTGACATTGTGTGGCGGGCATCATCAACTTGAGCATCAAAGTACTTGATGGCACCAGTCACAAGATCATGGCGAAGTGAAGGCGCAATCTCATTAATCTGTTTTTGGCTTAGATGTTTGTGCCAAGGCATCGCTCGTTGAAATCCGCGTAAGGCGTCATATAGCGCTAGTCCCGCTCCAACATATGTGCGCTCTTTGAATTTTTCAGTGAGAGGGAACAAAAATCCAACTGGCTTAACAAGGTGCGGACACAGAGTTGACACCATTAACTCTCGCTCGTGTAACGCTTCGCGTACTAATCTGAAATCATATTGTTCAAGATATCTAAGCCCGCCATGAATTAACTTGCTGGATCTACTTGATGTTCCAGCTGCAATGTCTTGCGCCTCAATAAGGGCGACTTTCAACCCTCGTGATGCGGCATCTAACGCTGCACCTACGCCGTTAACTCCCCCACCAATTACAAGAATGTCGAATTGTTCTGTGCCTAATTGGGAGATGGCCGAGTCACGCTGGTCTGGGCCAAGTTGTGACAAGAACATAAGCGTTGCATCTCCGTAATCAGTGAGTACGCTAAGCCTAACTTACGGCAAGGGGTTATGCGCAGTGTCAAATAGCGGGGCATTTATCGGCAGTTTGGATCAGGGTACAAGTAGCACTCGATTCATGATCTTTGACCATGCTGGTCAGGTTGTTGGTCAACACCAACTAGAACATCGCCAAATCCTTCCGCAAGCGGGTTGGGTAGAGCATGACGCAGCAGAGATTTGGGAAAGAGTTCAGGAAGTCATTGCGGGCGCCTTAAAGCAAGCAAATATTTTGGGCTCAGATTTAGCAGCGATTGGGCTGACTAACCAGCGTGAAACTACGGTGGTGTGGGATGTATCAACCGGACAACCTTTGTCCAATGCCATCGTCTGGCAAGACACCCGAACTACCGAATTCTTGGCAACTCTGTCGGATGCTCAACAACAAAAGATCCGCCACTCAACAGGATTAACAATTGCGCCCTACTTTGCCGGTAGCAAGATGAATTGGTTTCTAAAAAATATCCCAGCGGCAAGTACCGCTAATGCTCGGTTTGGAACAATTGATTCTTGGATTTTATGGAATTTATCCGGTGGCGTTCGTGGCGGTGTGCACGCAACCGATGTAACAAATGCCAGTCGCACCTTATTAATGAACCTTGAAACATTAGATTGGGATGAGGATCTTCTTGCTATTTTTGGTGTATCTCGTTCCGCACTGCCTGTCATCAAATCTTCCTCTGAAGTTTATGCTCTGACAGATCCACATGGACCACTTGGTACAGCAATTCCAATAGCTGGAATTTTGGGAGATCAACAAGCTGCCATGGTTGGTCAAGTGTGCTTTGAACGTGGTGAATCAAAGACAACGTATGGCACCGGAAACTTTGCACTTCTAAATACCGGAACTGAAATCGTGCGCTCTAAAAATGGCTTGCTGACAACAGTTTGCTTCAAACTAGGTGATGCACCAGCACATTACGCACTTGAAGGATCAGTTGCTGTTACTGGCTCAGCTATCCAGTGGCTTAGGGATCAATTGGGAATTATTTCAAATGCTGCAGAAACTGAAGAATTGGCATCGTCTGTTGCAGATAC
>WLCR01000045.1 GCA_009705235.1 Actinomycetota bacterium
ACTCCAACTTGTTCGCCGGTATAACCGATCAAACGAATTTCGGGTGTGCGAATTCGATCGTTAATGCGAGGTTCAGTGGTGACTTTGTGCTCCTTCGGTTCGTTAACGCTTTGGTGTTACAGCGCTGCAAAAGAAAACCGCAAGGGCAAGAGAAGTAAATCTCTTATCCGACAAACCAGCTCGCACTAGTGGCGATGAAGGTGGGAGCGGTAACTCCTCTTGCAGTGGTTGTAACGCCACTGGTCTGGGGCAAAGATTACCTGTACAGGGGTTAAAAGGTGAAATCGAGCCTCAGATCATGCGAGGACTAGCCACCCATCGCATGGAAGCCACCATCAACGTGGATGATTTCTGCGGTGGTCTTTGGAAACCAGTCTGACAGGAGAGCAACAGCTGCTTGCGCCGCCGGAACAGGATCATTGACATCCCATTTCAAGGGAGAGCGCTCATCCCATAAATGTTCAAAACGTTGGAAATCTGGAATCGATTTTGCAGCAATAGTGCGAATTGGACCAGCAGCAACCAAGTTGATGCGAATATTTTCTGGACCAAGATCCTTGGCTAAATATCTAGATGTTGATTCCAACGCAGCTTTTGCTACACCCATCCAGTCATACTTAGGCCAAGCGACCTGACCGTCAAAATCTAGACCAACTACTGATCCCCCACCATTAAACAATGGTCGTGCGGCCATTGTGAGGGACTTCAAAGAAAATGCTGAAACCTGAATTGCTGTAGCAACGTCTTCCCATTGGGTATTTAGAAAGTTTCCGCCAAGTGCTGCTTCTGGTGCAAAGCCAATTGAATGGACAACGCCATCTAAACCATCTGGGAAATGTTCGCGGACGCGCGATTCAAGAGCGGCTAAATCAGAATCACTTGTTACATCTAATTCAATTATCGGACAGGGTTTAGGCAAACGACCAGCGATACGAGTGGTCAATGAGAGGGCTCTGCCGAATCCTGTCAAAATTACTTCGGCACCTTGCTCTTGTGAAAGGCGAGCAATATGAAATGCGATAGAAGCATCAGTTAAGACGCCTGTGACAAGTATTTTTTTGCCTTCGAGAATTCCCATCTAATGCCCCATTCCTAATCCGCCATCAACTGGAATTAAAGCACCAGAGATATAACTTGCTTGTGGTGATGCAATAAAGGTTACGACATCAGCTATTTCTTCTGCAGTACAAAAACGCCCTAGTGGCACTGAACCAGCAATTTCGCCGCGACGCTTTTCATCAAGTGATGCAGTCATATCTGTTTCAACAAAACCTGGTGCAATGACATTTGATGTGATTCCACGACTGCCGAGTTCGCGTGCAAAAGATCGGGCCATTCCAACCAGCCCCGCTTTTGAAGAAGAGTAATTGACTTGTCCGGCAGAACCAACAGATCCGACCACGGAGCCGACAAAAATCAAACGGCCCCGCTTTAACTTTAACAATCCTTTTGTCGAGCGGCGTGCTACTCGAAAAGCTCCGGTCAGATTTGCATCGATAACAGATTCGAAATCCTCGTCACTCATTCTCATAACAAGGCCATCTTTTGTGATGCCTGCATTCGCAACGATGATTTCTGGAGCGCCCCATTGCTCTTCAATTGATGCGAATCCGGCATCCACGCTGTCCGTACTAGTCACATCCATCAGAACAGATTTGAATCCATCCGGTGCAGAGCCGCTGCGATAGGTCACGACTACTTCATGGCCAGCAGCTCTCAAGGAGTGTGCAATTGCCAATCCAATTCCGCGGTTTCCGCCCGTGACTAGGGCAATTGAACTCATGGTCAAAACCTACTGGCTACCTTTGAGTAAACAAAAGAAGCAAAGGTGCGCGCCGAGCACTACCCTTGCTCGTATGGCCAAAGAAAAGAAGATTTACGACATCACAAACGCCCCTAGTGCGCTTACCCGTGATCAAGCTGGCCGACAAAAGAGATATTTCATTTCGATGATGATTCGAACCGCCTGCTTTATTTTGACCGTAATTTTGCCAAGTCCTTATCGTTGGTTTGCACTTTTGGGTGCTGTGACGCTTCCTTATTTCGCAGTCGTGATTGCAAATGCGGGACGTGAAACGGTTACTCGCGGAGCCGACATAGTAGAAGATAAGCCTCTCGCGCTCGACTAAGCATGACTTCAAACAACGAAGCCAAAGAGCCCTTTGCTCTTTTTAAATCACTGATTGCATTTCTTTTGATAGTTTTTTGTTTATGGGGATCTCAATGGCAGTATCACCGTGGTGTTGATCGACATGCCCGTAACGCAGTGATTCAAGAGCGAATAGCCAAGTCTCCTATAGAACTCATAACTGTTACAGGCAATCTGCTGGATTATGAATGGCAAACGGTTTCAACCTCTGGAACTTTCAACAATGACAAACAGATCCTGCTTCGAAATCGTTATAACGATGGCAAGTACGGATATGAAGTACTGACACTATTTAGATCAAATGAAAACAAGAGTTTCTGGGTTGATCGTGGCTGGGTTCAAGCTGGTGCAACAGCAACAACGCCACCGGTAGTCACCACTCTGCCACAAGGTGAAGTTTCTATCACTGGTCGACTACGCCTTGATTCATCCTTGCCACGAGGCTCATTTTTTGCACTACCAGGTAAGGGTGAAGGACTAGTTTCAGAACTCAACGCGCAATCCCAGTTAAACACTGAAAAGTTTTACATAGACCTATTATCTGGTTCAGATACTTCCTTAACCCCAGAGGTAACTGCCCAACTTCCTGAATTAAGCGATGGTCCACATATGGCATACGCATTGCAGTGGATCTTCTTTGGTGGCTTAGTTGTCTATGGCAGAATCTTGATTCGTCGCACCCGTTAAATCTTGTCTGTTGTATAAATCTGAATACAGTCCACCCTTTGCGACAAGTTCATCATGTGTGCCACGTTCGACGATTGCACCTTTTTCAAGAACAAGAATCTGATCAGCCTCACGCACAGTGCTCAAACGGTGTGCAATGACAATACTAGTTCTTCCCTTTAACGCAGTTTGAAGAGCTGCGTGCACGAGTTGCTCATTTTCTGAATCTAAATGTGCTGTTGCTTCATCAAGGATTACAAGTGCTGGAGATTTCAATAGTAATCGTGCAATTGCAAGGCGCTGCTTTTCGCCCCCAGAAAGTCGGTGCCCCCGCTCTCCCACCATGGTGTCTAATCCATTAGGCAAAGATTGGATCAACTTCCAAATTTGCGCCGCTTCGCAGGCCGCTTGCATCTCTGCCTCTGTAGCATCCTGCTTTGCATAACGCAGATTTTCCGCAATTGATTCGTGGAACAAGTGCGCATCCTGCATTACGACACCGATTGAATCACGCAATGATTCGAGTGTTAGATCACGAATGTCACGCCCATCAATAGAAATCGAACCGCTTGTTACATCGTAGAGACGAGGTAACAAGGCACTAATTGTTGTCTTGCCAGCACCTGATGGACCAACCAGTGCTGTCATTGTTCCTGGTTCTGCTACGAAAGAAAGATTGCGAAGTACTTGTCCACTCTGCACCGTTTCAGCTTTTGCAGCAGATTCAAGCGAGGCCAATGAAATCTCTTCTGCACGTGGGTATGAGAAATCAACCTTATCGAATTGAACGCGCGGTTCTTTAGTGACCAGAACCTCTGCTCCATCACGGTTTTTGACCATTGGTTCGAGATCTAGAACTTCAAACACTCTTTCAAATGAAACCAGCGAAGTCATTACATCGATACGAACATTAGAGAGAGCAGTTAGTGGACCATATAGACGTGCCAACAAAGCTGTAATCGCGAGCAAGGTTCCTACGGTGACTCCCCCATTAATTGCTAAGTGGCCTCCTATCCCATAAGCAAACGCGGTTGCAATCGCTGCAACGCTTGTTAGAGCGATAAAGAAAAGCCTATTGAGCATTGCCATCTTGATACCTATGTCAGCAACTCGTCGTGCACGACTTCTGAAGAATTCACGTTCGCGATCTGGTTCTCCGTACAAAGCAACCAACATTGCACCGGACACATTAAAGCGCTCTGTCATGGTGCTAGACATCTCGGCGTTTACGTTAAAAGACTCTCGAGTTAGTGACTGAAGTCTGCGTCCTACCCACTTTGTTGGGATTAGGAAAACTGGAAGTAAAAGAAGTGAAAAAATAGTTATCTGCCACGACAAAATCAACATTGTGATGCCAACTAAAACAAGACTTACGACATTACTAACAACACCTGAAAGCGTCGCAGTAAATGCTTGTTGAGCTCCCATAACATCTGAGTTAATTCTGGAAATAAGCGCACCTGTCTGGGTGCGAGTAAAGAAAGCAATTGATTGCTTTTGTACGTGAGCAAAGACCAATGAACGGAGATCATAAATTAAGCCTTCACCAATCCTGGAAGAGAAGTAGCGTCCCAGCATGTTAAAGCCGGCATCAGCAACTGCTAACAGACCTACAAAGATTGCAAGTCTTGTCACCACTGCGCCATCTTTAGGAATAACGCCATCATCGATTAATTGTTTTAAAAGAAGCGGTGTAGCCACCACTAAGGCTGCGTCAACTATGACGGTGGCAAGAAATATGAAGATGCTTGTTCGATACGGCAAAGCAAATTTGAAAATGCGTTTAACTGTTCCAGGCTTTAATTTCTGTTCCTTCACTGAAGGATCAGCAGTCATCGAGCGGTGGGTCATCCACGCTGCATGCATTGACATAATTAAACGGTGAAGCCGAGAGCGCGCAGCTGTTCTCTTCCGTCATCAGAAATCTTGTCTGGGCCCCAAGGCGGCATCCACACCCAATTGATTTTCACATCAGTTGTCATTCCGGCAAGTGCTGCGCGAGTTTGATCTTCGATTACATCTTGCAATGGGCATGCTGCCGACGTAAGAGTCATGTTCAGGATTGCGATGTTAGTTTCATCAACCATCACATCGTAGATGAGTCCAAGGTCTACAACATTGATACCGAGTTCAGGATCAACAACATCCTTCATAGCCTCAGTTACATCATCAACACTTGTTGTCATTGTTACTCTCCCCCTGTTGTTGTCTTAATTCTAACCGCTGCATCCTTAAACGCCATCCACCCTAAAAGAGCACACTTAATGCGGGCAGGAAACTTCGATACGCCAGCAAGTGCCACCGCATCATCTAGGACATCAGGATTTCCCTGCATTGTTCCTTTGCTGTGCATAAGTTGGGTAAATTCATCAACAATTGCATCAGCTTCTGAAAAGGTTTTATTGACTAGCAAATCACTTGCGATGGAAACACTAGCCTGTGAGATAGAACAGCCAACCCCATCCCACGTAACGCTTTTAATGAGGCCATTTTCAGCAGTGACATTGAGAGTGACTTCATCTCCGCAGCTTGGATTCACATGATGAACTTGTGCGCCGTAAGTTTCAGACAAACCTTTGTTTAATGGGTGTTTATAGTGATCAAGAATAACTTCCTGATAGAGGCTATCAAGTTCCATTATGCAAAGTATTTCTGTGCGCCAAGGATTGCATCAAATAATGCATCACAATCAGATTCTTCGTTGTATAAATATAGGGACGCTCGAGTTGTAGCAGGCACGCCAAGTTTTCTCGTTAATGGCCAAGCGCAGTGATGACCTGTGCGAACTGCAACACCTTGGCTATCAACAAATTGACCCAAATCATGTGGGTGAATTTCTCCGACAGTAAATGACACCGTACCGCCACGAGAATCAAGATCTGTCGGTCCAACTATCTTTAAGTCCGGGACTTGCAACAATTTATCAATCAAATACTTAGTTAGCGCCACCTCATGACTATGAACATTGTTCATGCCAAGATCCGTTAAATAATCCACCGCTGCGCCAAGGCCAACTGCTTGTGCCATGTTTGGTACGCCAGCTTCAAATTTGCGAGGTGCTGGGGCCCAGGTTGCATTTGTCATTGTGACTGTTTCGATCATTGAACCGCCATAAAGAAATGGAGGTAGATCATCAAGTAGAGAACTCCACAAAACACCAACACCTGTTGGACCCAGAGCTTTGTGACCAGAGAAAACTAGGAAATCAACATCAAGTTTCTTAACATCAATGGGCATGTGCGGAGCCGACTGGCAAGCATCTAGTACAACAACTGCGCCAACTTCATGCGCGCGAGCGACTATCGCCTCAAGAGGAATTATTGTTCCTAAAACATTTGACTGGTGTGTTAATGCCACAACTTTTGTATTCTCTGTAATCACCGAACTGATATTTGAGAGATCTAAACGTCCATCTGGTGTGACTTCAAACCATGATAACTGTGCACCAGTGCGAGCAGCTAGTTGCTGCCAAGGGATCAAATTAGCGTGGTGTTCCATCTCTGTTACGACAATTTTGTCCTTTGAAGTTAGGGCAAAACGAGTTCCCGGTTCGGCATTTCCCATTGCATAGGCAACAAGGTTGAGTGATTCAGTTGCACCCTTTGTAAAGACAATCTGCTCTTCACGGGCACCGATGAAGTTAGCAACCTTCAAACGTGCACCTTCATAGGCATCTGTTGCCTCTTCAGCTAATTGATGAGCTCCGCGGTGAACCGCAGCATTGTGAAACTTGTAGAAGTTGCTTTCGGCGTCAATCACTGAAAGTGGCTTCTGACTAGTTGCCCCACTATCTAGGTAGACCAGCTTTTTACCGTCGCGAATAGTACGTTCAAAGATTGGGAAATCTTTACGTACATTCGCAACGTTAAATGCCATAACTTTCTTATTTGCTCACATAATCTGCGTAGCCATCTGCTTCTAACTTGTCAGCTAGTTCTGGTCCGCCTTGTTCAACAACGCGACCATTAGCAAACACATGTACGAAATCTGGCTTGATGTACTGCAAAATACGTGTGTAGTGAGTAATCAGAAGGACACCAAGATTATTGGCAGCCTTGGCGCGGTTAACGCCTTCAGAAACAATACGTAGTGCGTCCACGTCTAGACCTGAATCTGTTTCATCAAGAATTGCCATCTTGGGCTTTAGGAGCTCTAGCTGCATGATTTCGTGACGCTTCTTTTCTCCACCAGAGAAACCTTCATTGACGTTACGAGCAGCAAATGATGGATCCATGTTGAGTGCTTCCATTGCATCCTTTACTTCGCCAACCCATGTGCGAAGCTTTGGAGCTTCACCACGAAGCGCAGTTGCTGCAGTACGCAAGAAGTTTGAAACTGAAACTCCTGGAACCTCAACTGGATACTGCATCGCTAAGAACAAACCAGCTTTAGCGCGCTCATCAACAGTCATATCAAGAACATCTGCGCCATCTAGCGTTACAGAACCACCCGTGATCGTGTACTTAGGGTGTCCTGCAATTGAGTAGGCAAGAGTTGATTTACCTGAGCCGTTTGGACCCATGATGGCGTGAGTTTCGCCTGACTTAATTGTTAAATCGACACCCTTAAGGATTTCGACTGTGCCGTTATCTGTGTCAACAGATACCTGTAGCCCGCGGATTTCTAGTGTGCTCATTTTTTCTCTCTTCTCTCGTTGCTAAATCTCTACCGTGACGGCGTTTCCGTCGATTGATACCGCATAAGTCTTAAGTGCAATGTTGGCTGGAAGGGTGAGTGCTTCTCCAGTGCGCAGATCAAATTCGGCACCATGTAGCCAGCATTCAATTTTGAATCCAGTGACATCGCCTTCTGACAAAGATGCATCTGAGTGGGTGCAGGTGTCGTCGATAGCGAACACCTCTTCGCCAACGCGCGCAACGCAGATTGACTTACCGTTCTTTTCAATGAGAATAGGCTTGCCTTGGATCAATTGGTCTAAAACTAAATCAGACATTGTTGCCCGCCTTTTCTAGTTCGTTATCAATGCGGTCCATAATTCGGTTTTGCACAACTTCATTTCCGATTTCGAGGACGATTTCATTGAAAAAACCGCGCACAACTAATC
>WLCR01000046.1 GCA_009705235.1 Actinomycetota bacterium
GTCAATCGGATTCTTCAAGAACCTCTCACTTGCAGGTGCTGCTCTGATCATCTTCGCACTTGTAGCAACTGGTACAGAGTTCGGCCCATCAGTAACAGGTGCCTTCTTTAACCTATAAAAAGGTTGCTTAACCTATAACTAATTACCTAAAACGCCCGTCGGTTTCATACCGGCGGGCGTTTTTGCTTCATGATTAGCCAGTGGAAATCATTGGTGGATTAATTGCAGGTGGTTTCATTGGCGCTGTTCTTGGATTCATCGGCGCAGGTGGCGCGATGCTTTCTGTTCCAATCCTTCTCTACATCTTTGATTTCACTCCCCAAGCCGCAACTACTGCAGCGACCGCGGTTGTCTTAGCCGCAGCGATCTCAGGCTTGCTTCCAAAAATAAAAAGCAAAGAAGTTCTGTTTAGAGAAGCAACCATTATCTGGGCATTGGGACTTGTCACCAATATTGGATTCTCTATCATCGCCCACCGCTTAAGTGATTCAGTAATCACGACAGGCCTTTCATTTGTTTTGTTATCCGCAGGAACAATGATGTTAATTAAGCCAATAGCTGGGACTGAAAAGAAGGTTCCTTTCTTCTGGCTTTTAGTGATCTCACTAGTAATTGGTTCAATGACAGGTTTGTTTGGAATTGGTGGCGGATTCTTAGCAATCCCGATCTTGGTCTTATTCTTTAAAGTTCCTCAAGGAAAAGCTGCAGGAACATCACTAGCGATAATTGCAATTAATTCGATTACTGCATTCTTTGGTCACTACCAAAGTTGGTCTGATGTTACTTGGACCGTTCCGATTGCAATGGCCATTTCAGCTGTCGTCATTGCTCGATTAGCTTCAATCAAGAGCGGTCACATGAATTCAACGGTTCTGCGTAAATCATTTGCATTTCTACTGTACTCAATTGCGCTGTTCACCCTATTAGAAACCTGGGTTATTGCTTAAGCGCTCTAACCTTGATGTGCTTTGCTTGCACGCCAGCGATCAAATACAAGATAACTGGGAAGGCAAATGCCACCGGTAGTGATGTAATTTCTGCAATCAGGCCAATTAATGTTGGTCCGCCAAAGTAGGCAGCAATTGCAATTAAGCCAATACGAGCCAAGCCAACTGATGGTGCAATTCCTGGAATAGATGCTGCCGCCAGATTAAAGGCTGGAAAAAATGGCCCCATACCAAGACCAGCTGCTGCAAAACCAGCACAAACAATTATCAAACCTAATGTCTGATGTGATTCGGATAATGGAATGCCAATCAGCAGGCCAATTCCCCATAACCCGCCACCAAAATATCCGCCATATTTAACGGTGTTCACGTGGCCCCACTTTTCAAAGGCACGATCGCCCAACAAGCGACTGACAATCATGGCCAAGGAAAATGTGGTTGCAGCTGCAGCGTTTAAGCCTTTGCCGATTCCCATATTCTCTTTCAGGAGAATTCCTCCCCATTCATATGCGCCACTTTCTGGAATAAGAGAACACATCAATCCGATGCCAAGTGCCCACAGGACCAATGATTCCTTCCCAAACAAGGCCACCTTGCCAGCATCACCTCCGCCGGGTTCACCCAAGTGTCCATCATGTTCTGCTGGCAATAAATAATGTGCAATGAATTGATAGATAAGAAATCCAAAGATTGAAATTGCAATCAAGTTGTCCCTGGGAGAAACATAGTTTGCGACTAATCCACCTATTAATGTCGTGGAAAAAGTTCCGATACTCCACAAGCCATGAAAACTAGACATCCAGCGACCCTTTGTATGTTTTTCAATTTCAACAGCTTGGCCATTAATTGCAATGTCCATAAAAGCTACATTGAAGCCGGTGATGAACAAACCAATTACAAGAGTTTGCACATTGCTGGCAAGGCCAACTACAAAAACGCCAACTGGTAGCAAAGCTCCAGAAATTTGAACAACTAACTTTGATGAATACATGTGAACGACTCGACCTGCAATTTGAGCACCTGGAATTGATCCCACGGTGCTAGAAAGCAAAACAAGACCGAACTGGCCATGGCTTAAAGCAAGAGCGTCCTTAATCTCAGGAATACGTGGAATCCAAGCAAGAGATACAAAACCCAAAAAGAAAAAGCATGCCCACAAGGCATTGCGTGCTCTAATCCCCATTGCATATAAATCAGTTGTCATAGAGTGATAACGGTAACTGACAATGCCTACTTAAGGCCCTTACAATCAAGCATGTTCTTATCGTTTTGGCCTCATCTCAACGAATTTTCAAGAACTCGTAAAGACTTAACCTCAGACTTAATCGCAGGCATCACAGTCGCAATCGTTGCTCTACCCCTGGCAATTGGCTTCGGAATTACATCGGGTATGAGCGCTGCCGCAGGATTAACCACAGCAATTATCGCTGGATTCTTAGCAGCTGTATTTGGCGGATCTAAGTTTCAGATTAGCGGTCCAACTGGGGCGATGACCGTAATTTTGATCCCAGTAATTCAAAAGTTCGGTCCCACTGCAATCCCAGCCTTAGGCGTCATGGCGGGCGTCATGGTTATTTTGATGGCGATTTTTAAATTAGGCGCAATCATCAATCGTGTTCCTTGGGCTGTTGTTGAGGGATTCACAGTCGGAATTGCTTTAGTGATTTCTTTACAACAAATCCCATTAGCACTTGGAATCACCAAAGGTGAAGGTGATAAATCTCTGCCGGTTGCTTGGCACACTATTCAAAATGCACTAAACATTGGACTAAATACAACTTCATTGGCAGTTGTCGTCCTGACCTTAGTTGTTAAATTCAACTTCCCTCGGATTGCAAAGAAGCTACCGTTCCATATTCCAGCAAGCTTCGTTTCCCTATTGCTTGTAACGCTCATAGTTAAAGTTGCAGAAGTAGATGTTGCAACTATTGGAACTATCCCCCGCAGTATTGGAAGCTACCAAACTCCAACTTTTGGTGATTTCACAAATCTTCTTGTACCTGCCCTGTGGATCGCATTACTTGCAGCAGTTGAATCTTTATTGTCTGCGCGAGTCGCTGATGGCATGGCACACGAGAAGAATCATTTCGAACCGAACCGTGAATTGTTTGGGCAAGGGATTGCAACTTTGGCAGCATCAGTCATGGGTGGCATGCCTGCAACAGGTGCGATTGCCCGAACAAGTGTGAATGTTAGATCTCATGCAAAATCTAGACTGGCATCAATTTTTCATGCCATTGTCTTACTGCTTATCGCACTCATCGCTGCGCCACTAGTTAGTGCAATTCCTACAGCAGCTATTGCGGGCGTACTGCTCGGGACGAGTTACAGAATTCTCAACCCTGTTGCGATCATGGAATCTCTTCGAACTACCAAGATTGAGGCGGCCACATTGCTTGTTACGGCGGTTTGCGTCTTAGTAATTGACCTTATTTGGGGAATGGCTATTGGAATTGCGCTTCACATAATTCTAGATCGTATTAAAGTGCGCTCATGGAAGGCGTAAAGGAAAAGGCAGCGGTAAAGCGAGTACTTGCAGCATTGCATGAGCACGGAGTTGAAGGTGAAGTCCATGTCCTTTCAGATAGTGCTCGCACCGCACAGGAAGCAGCAACTGCACTGGGCATAGAAGTAGGACAGATTGCATCATCTTTAATCTTTAAACTTCCCGATGAATCGCCTCTCTTGATCATCACTAGTGGACGTCACCGCGTTGATACCGATGTAGTGTCAAAAAACCTAGGTATTGAAAAACTTGGCCGTGTTGATGCAGATTACGTTAAAGAAAAGTCAGGCTTTTCGATCGGTGGAGTTGCTCCAATTGGTTGGGTCTCCCCTGCGACAATCCTGATTGATCAAGCTTTAAATGACTATGAGGTTGTCTGGGCAGCAGCTGGTCATCCTCATGCTGTCTATCCAACAAGTTATACCGAATTAATCGAGTGCACCGGGGCAACCCCAATGTTTGTTGGTGATTAATGATCGTCGCCTACTTTTGGCGCATTAAGCCTGCCGCTGTTCCCTTTGCAATTGTTGCAATGGGCTTCGATCGTTTCTTTTTGATGGCAGATAAAAATGTTTCATTTCATAAATCTTTGGGTACTGGTAAAGGTGAAACTTTTACGCCGAGTGATGCCAACGCCTTGCAATGGGGTTTGATTGCCTCAGTTGAAGATATTGAAAAGTTTGATAAATCATCTGTTGTAAAGCGTTGGCGCAGAATTTCAAGGTCAGAGTTTCGTGCAGTGCTTGAACCCATTTCATCTCATGGGCAGTGGGCAGGCAAAGAACCTTTTGTTGCTACAGCCAAAGATTGGGATGGCCAGGTTGCTGCGATTACTCGCGCGCGTATTAAATGGAGTCAGAACTTCAGATTCTGGAAATCAGTGCCCCCTGTAACAGTTTCATTGAAATCAGCACCTGGATTAGTTGCAGCAATTGGCATTGGTGAAGCACCTATTGGATTACAGGGCACCTTTTCATTGTGGGAATCTGCTGCTGCAATTCGAGAGTTTGCATATAAAGGCGCGGCACATCAAAAGGCGATTGCAGATACATCAGCCTATAACTGGTATTCAGAGGAGCTTTTTGCTCGATTTGCTCTGCGTGAAGTACGCGGGGCTTTGTAGCAACTGTCTTATATAAATGGAATAAGGCAGACTTAGTCCTATGTCGATCCGCCATTACACCCCAAGACGTAGAGCACGCGGCGGCGCATCTCCCCTATTAATCAAGGCCATGGGTGTCGCACTTGGCGCGACAGTGTTCATGCAAATTCTTTATCCATTAGTAGATGGTGGATTACTTGGCGTCATTACTATTGCCTCTGTTTATACCGCTGCATTAGCAATGTTTCTGCATGGAGTCGCTGCTTTTGGTGCACGATATGGCTGGACTATGTTGGGTATTACTGTGCTCTTTGGTTACTTCATCGAACAACTGGGTGTGTCGACAAGTTGGCCATTTGGTGAATACGCCTATTCGGATACTTTGGGACCAAAGATTTTTTCAGTGCCACTTGTAGTGCCTTTTGCTTGGGTAATGATTGCTCATCCGTGTTTAGTTGCAGCTCGTCGCATAGGTAAGTCATGGGTATTTTTATATGGTGCTTTACTAATGATGGCGTGGGATTTGTTTTTAGATCCACTCATGGTCTCTGCCGGTCGATGGACCTGGGTAGTTAAGGGTTCACACATACCTTTTCAACCTGAGGTGCCCTTGTCGAATGCTTTCGGTTGGTTGCTTTCGGGAATGCTCTTAATGACAATTCTGCATTTTTTAACACCACGAGATCGTCGCAAAGTTGGTGGATCACTATTTGCTGCCGATGTTTTACTTTTCTGGACCTGGTTCTCAGGTGTTGTAGGAAATCTCTTCTTCTTTAGCCGTCCGGGTATTTCTGGATTTTCGGGTTTGATTTTGGGTGTGCTACTTACGCCGTACTTCTTTAATCGTTGGGTCGGAAGACCATAACCCGTACATGATTCTCTTCTCGCTCATATTTCTTGTGCCCTTGATCCTGCTAACAATTGCAGCGGTTAACTTTGTTCAAATACGCACGCCTAGTCGCACATCAGATTTGCTTGAATCAGTAGGTGTGATCGTTCCTATGCGTAATGAAGCCGACAATGTAGAGGGCGTGGTTGCAACCCTTGCCGCACAGAGCGGAGATATGAATTTCTATTTGCTCGATGATAATTCAGAGGATTCAACGTACGAGTTATTGCACAAGTTCACAGCGGAGGATTCACGTTTCACTGTAATAAAAGGTGCTCCCCTGGCTGATGGCTGGATAGGCAAAACTTGGGCGCTACAGCAACTCTTTGAAGTCTCTAACGAAGAGGTTCTAGTTTCGATCGATGCGGATGTGCGATTGAATAATGATGCGATCAATAAAGCGATAACCGCAATGAAGCAAGCACAATTAGATTTTGTCTCGCCATATCCCCGCCAGATTGCGCAGAGTTTTGCTGAGCGTTTAATCCAACCCCTACTGCAATGGTCATGGCTAACAACAGTTCCTCTTCGTTATGCAGAGGGCTCGGGACAAAAGTCCATGGCAGTTGCTAATGGGCAGTTTTTTGTCGTTCGACGTTCGGCACTGACATCTATTGGTGGATATCAAACTGTTAGGCACGCAGTAATTGATGATGTTTTCTTAGCACGCGCACTGATGCAGAACGGATCATCAGGAACAGTTATCAATGGTTCTGATATTGCAGAGACTCGAATGTATACGTCCTGGAATGAGATTGAAGCTGGATATGGAAAGTCATTAAGCAAGGCATTTGGATCAATTGTTGGTGCCGTGTTGGTAGTGGCATTTCTATTCATAACTAGCATTGCCCCGATTATTGTGGGTCTACTTGGTAATGCCTATGGCTGGCTTGGATTTGCTGCAATAGTTGGCACTCGCGTTCTCAGCGCAATTAAGAGTCGTGGCAATGTTCTGGATAGTGTGTTGCATCCAATATCTGTCGTTGCGCTGATTTATTTGATTGTTTACTCATACTTAATGCGCGGGAGTATCCAATGGAAGGGTCGCAAAGTATGAAGATCATTGTGATCGGTGCAGGCATGGGCGGCATGACCGCTGCTGCACGTTTATCACGAGGTGGACATGATGTTGTGGTCTATGAAGCATCTGATCAAGTTGGTGGAAAATGTCGCACTGAATGGATTGGAAAAGTTGCCTTCGATACTGGACCATCATTGTTGACTCTCCCAGCTGTCTATAGAGATTTCTTTCAACGAACCGGCAAACCTATGGGCTTAGTCTGTCCAATTGAATCTGTGAACCCATCATTTGATTACCGTTTTGCAGATGGCAGCAACGTTAAGTTTGCCAATCTCTCGCGCAAAGAAACTTTGGATGCCATCACAGCAAGCTTTGGCGCAGAAAGTGCTGCGCAATGGGATCGCATAATGAAGCGCGCCGAACGAATGTGGGATGTCAGCCGAGTTCCCTTTGTTGAATCCGAACTTAAGTCTCCACTTTCTTTAATCAAACGAATTACTTTTATGCGCGACATGAAAATTATTGCTCCATGGAAGACACTGCGGCAGCACGCAGATGAAATCCTCAAAGACCAACGCCTTCGTTTCATTATGGATCGCTATGCCACATATAGCGGCTCTGATCCTCGTAAGGCACCAGCTGTACTTTCGACAATTGCCTTTGTTGAAGAAAGCTTTGGTGCCTGGCATGTAAAGGGTGGGCTAGGAAATCTAACAACCACAGTGCACCAGCGAGCGATCGACGTTGGTGTGACTTTTCATCTCAACTCGCCTGTTGCCACCATTCAAACAGCTGGAAATAAAGCTACAGGTGTTGTTTTGGCTGACGGAACAATCGTTAAAGCAGATGTAGTAATTGCTAATGCCGATGCATCACTTGTCTATAACAAACTTATTACTGGTCACAAGCGCACATTGAAGAAGGCGCGAAAGAATATTGCTAATGCCGACGTATCAGTTGCTGGCTTCTCATTACTACTAGGAATGCGCAAAGATCCTGATCAAGTGCTAGACCACCACACAATTTTGTTTCCTGAAAATTATGACGCTGAATTTGATGCAATCTTTAATAATGGCAAACCAGTAGAAAAACCAACAATCTATATTTGTGCTCCTCAGGATGAGTTAATGAGTAAAGATGAAAATCTTGAAGGCTGGTTCGTTTTGGTAAACGCACCAACACATGGACAATTTGATTGGAATAACGAGGAGTTTGCTAGTAAATATGCAAACACAATCATCGATCAAATTGAAGCACGCGGAATATCTGTCCGCGACCGCTTGGAGTCGTTAACAGTTAGGACTCCTGCAGATTTAGAAGCAGCGGTGCATGCACCGGGCGGGGCGATTTATGGAACATCTAGCA
>WLCR01000047.1 GCA_009705235.1 Actinomycetota bacterium
CTTGTTATCTTGTAATTCAACAATTTGGTTTCACGGGGTATGAAGAACCGCTACCTCTTTGGAAGTTCGCTTCTCTATTTTTGCTTTTCGGTCTGACCGCAGCCATCGTGAGTGGTGTTGCAGCGGTTATTTTGGAGATTGTGGCATATCGCCGTCTGCGCGTATTAGGCGCTAGCAGATTGAGCTCTTTGATTTCTGCAATCGGTGCATCTTTTTTCCTTGTAGAGGTTTTTCAGAAACTCTCAGGTGCAAAAAATCTAGATTTCCCGCGCATGATCAGCAAGGAACCAATATTCACCTTTAGCAGTGCATATATTTCTGCAGATAAAATCCTTGTAATTGTGGGAGCAGGAATCGTGTTTTACATTTTAAATAGAATAATTAACCACACAAAGTTGGGACTTGGAATCAGAGCTGTATCTCAAGATGAGAAAACCTCGATTTTGATGGGAGTGAATGTGAATCGCATCATCTCCTACACATTCTTACTTGGTGGAGCATTAGCGGGCGTCGGATCCGCGTTTTATATGGTTTTCTATGAAACAACAAAGGCAAATGTTGGATTCTTGATTGGAATTTCAGCATTTACAGCTGCAGTGCTGGGTGGAATCGGAAATGTGCGAGGTGCCCTTGTAGGTTCATTTGCACTAGGCCTTTTCCAGCAATACACATCAGCGGTACTTGGGTACAACTGGAAAGATGTTGTTACGTTCATAATCTTGGTCTTTGTTTTACTCGTTAAGCCAACCGGTTTATTTGGTGAATCGTTGCAGAAGGCGAGAGTTTAAGATGAAAGCAAAAGCTTTTAACCTTCGGGATATATTCGGAGATTGGTGGGAGAGCGCCACTCCTATTCAGCGCGGAATCACGCGCACAGTGGTTATCGCGACTTTTTATGCTCTTCCATTTTTGAATAATCCGGTGATTGATACACCTGAGACATCCTTTAAATCAGTTCTGTTCTATCCACTAGTCCTATTTGCTTTGATGGCGGTCGGATTGAATGTGGTTGTTGGAAAGTCAGGAATTCTCGATCTAGGGTATGTAGCCTTCTTTGCAATTGGTGCATACACGCATGCTGTGATGAGCGCTCGAACTCCTCTAAATTTTTGGGAAATTCTTCCCTTTGCAATGGGTTTTGCAATGTTGGCAGGATTGATTCTGGGTCTTCCTGCATTAAGACTCAGAGGCGATTACTTAGCGATCATTACCCTTGGTTTCGGTGAGATCATCCGCATTATTGCTATTAATACAGAAGCAATTGGTGGGGCGGCGGGAATTACCGATATTCCAGGGCCAACCCCAATATTTGGTTTTGAATTCTCAGTGATGGACCCACGTCCATATTATTGGCTAACTTTGACTCTTCTGATCTTGGTTATTTGGGGAGTTCTTCGACTTTCTCATAGAAAGCCGGGCCGTGCTTGGGAAGCGATTCGCGAAGATGAAGATGTCGCTGAATTTATGGGAGTTGCTACTCTGAAATACAAATTGTGGGCCTTCATCATTGGCGGAGCCGTTGGTGGATTAGCAGGAGCAATTTATGCTTCCAAGATTCGCTCAATTCAACCAGAGTTATTCACCCTGAATTTATCCATCATGATTCTTGCCTGTGTTGTATTCGGCGGAATGGGAAATATCTGGGGTGTTATTTTGGGAGCGGTGCTTTTGGGTTATATCCCTGAAAAGCTTAGATTCCTCAGTGATTACAGAATCATTTTCTTTGGTTTATTGATGGTTGTGATGATGAACATTCGACCAAATGGATTGATGCCTCGTAAGAAACGGGAGAAATTCCAGGAGAAAATTTCATGACAAAAAAACTTTTAGAGATTCAAAATTTAGTTGTGAAATTTGGTGGTGTTACAGCCCTCAATGAAGTAAACCTTCATGTCAACGAGGGTGAAATTGCTGCACTCATCGGCCCTAATGGAGCGGGTAAAACAACGGTGTTTAATATTGTTACCGGCTACTACAAACCTGTATCTGGTGATGTATTGGTAGATGGCAATTCAATTCTTGGCTTGAGACCATATTTGATCGCTCGCATGGGCTTAGGAAGAACCTTCCAAAACATTAGATTATTCGGCGACATGACAGCTCTAGAAAATGTAGCTACTGCAGCAGATGCTTTAAATAAGTCTGGACTACTTTCCGCGCTATTCGGATTAGGTCGTAGCCGTAGAGATGAAAAGCGAAGCATGGAAACGGCACAATCTCTTTTGGAGTTTATTGGCCTAGACCATCGAGCACATCAAATGGCAAAGAATCTTCCTTATGGAGATCAAAGAAGACTCGAAATCGCAAGAGCTTTGGCGCTTAATCCCAAGGTTCTTCTTCTCGATGAACCTGCTGCTGGATTTAATCCACAGGAAAAGGTTGAGTTGGGTGATTTAATTCTGAAGATTCGAGACAAAGGTTATGCGGTACTTTTAATTGAGCATGACATGAGTCTTGTTATGAAGATTTCTGATCGCATCTCAGTGCTTGATTTCGGACAAAAGATTGCCGAAGGCACACCTTCTGAAATCCAGAAAAATCAAAGAGTTATCGATGCCTATTTAGGAGTTGCAGAAGATGCTTCTTAATATTAAAGATCTACATGTCTCATACGGCAAGATCAAGGCAATCAAGGGAATCTCTCTCGAAGTGCCAGCCGGTGAAATCGTGACTCTCGTTGGAGCCAATGGAGCGGGTAAGACGACCTTACTGAAGACAATTTCTGGCCTGCTTCAACCAGCAAGCGGAAGTATTGAATACGAAGGTAAACCACTTTCCGATATCAAGCCCTTCGAGCGTGTTGTAGAAGGTATTTGCCAAGCTCCAGAAGGGCGCGGAATTTTCCCTGGAATGACCGTCTTGGAAAATCTAGAGATGGGAAAGTTCAGCCGCGTCGCTGCAAAATCCGAGAATGCTCAAGATCTAGATATGGTTTATAACTTATTTCCACGTTTGAAGGAGAGAGCAAACCAAGCCGGTGGAACATTGTCGGGCGGAGAGCAACAAATGCTTGCGATCGGCCGTGCGCTAATGAGCCGACCTCGTTTACTTCTTCTCGATGAACCTTCTATGGGCCTAGCACCAAAATTCATCGCCCAAATTTTTGAGATTATTCAAGAGATCAAAAAGCAAAATGTAACAATACTTTTGGTTGAGCAAAATGCTGCTAAAGCCCTAACAATTGCAGATCGTGCTTATGTACTTGAAACTGGGTATATAACAATGCAGGGTAGTGGCGTTGAACTATTGAATGATCCTAAGGTACGTCAGGCTTATTTGGGCCACGGAGCTTAAAGAGTTATCGATCCGCAAGGATCATGCAGGTGATACGGGCAGTGCAGGTGCGCTGTCCGTCTTCATTTGTAATCACAATATCCCAACAACATAAAGTCTTTCCGATCGAAACTGCGGTTGCAACTCCTGTAACTACTCCTGTTGCAGTGGCCTTGTGATGTGTCGCATTGATATCTATTCCAACAATACGACGGTTCTCTCCAGCATTTAGTTGTGTTCCTACAGAGCCAAGTGACTCAGCCAAAACAACACTCGCTCCACCATGTAAAATTCCCATTGGCTGCGTGTTGCCTTCAACTGGCATGGTGCCGACAAGTCGAGTCAATGAGGCTTCTGTGATTTGAATACCCATTTTCTTATCTAGGGCGCCACTTCCGCGTTCACGAATAATTGAGAGATAATCCGGTTCTGTCATGGCTGGAGTCTAACGGGCACTCTACGATGCATCCATGACCAAACGCCTATTACTTATCGATGGGCACTCCATGGCGTATCGCGCATTTTTTGCCTTACCTGCCGAGAACTTCACGACTGCGCAAGGTCAGCACACCAACGCCATTTATGGCTTTGCAACCATGTTGTTATCTCTACTTTCCTCGGAAAAACCAACGCATGTTGCGGTGGCTTTTGATGTTTCGCGCAAGACCTTTAGGTCAGAGATTTTTCCCGAGTACAAAGCCAACCGAGCAAAGACTCCTGATGAATTTAGATCCCAGATGTCTTATTTGCATGAGCTTGTGACAGCCTTTGGTATCACTACTTTCGAAGTCGAAGGTTTTGAAGCAGATGACATTATTGCAACTATTGCTAAGCAAGCAGAGCGTGAAAATGCGCAAGTATTTATCTGTACAGGCGATCGAGATTCATTTCAGTTAGTCAATGAAAAAACTACTGTTCTGTATCCAAAGCGCGGAGTCAGCGATTTAACCCGTATGACACCGGAAGCAGTGCAAGAAAAGTATGGAATGTCGCCTGAGCAATATCCAGATTTTGCAGCGTTGCGTGGTGATCCGAGCGATAACTTGCCATCTGTCCCAGGTGTTGGTGAAAAGACCGCAGCTAAATGGGTAGTTGAGTACGGCTCGCTGCATGAATTAATTGCCAACATAGATCAGTTGGGTGGAAAAGTTGGTCAATCACTTCGAGACTCAATCAACGATGTAATCCGAAATCGTGAATTAACACAGTTGGTCGCAAATGTTCCCTTGGACTTAAGCATCGACGCCTTGGTATGGAACGGGGTCGATGAAAACAAAACTAATCCACTTTTTGAAAAGTTGGAATTCAAGACACTGAAAGATCGAATGAAGCCAATTTTGCTTAAGGGGAGTGCCAAATCTGCCGAACCTGAGTTTGAGTTGTTTGCAACAGAGATTGCTGAAGGTGTTCTAACACCAGAGGAAGCAGCAGCAAAAATCAAACAACACTCGGGTGATATCGCATTGGCATATCAATTAGTTGACGAGAAATTGCATCGCTATGCAATTGCATTGTCGGCAGATGATGTATTTTTGGTTCACTCTGCAGTTATGGGTGAATGGGCAACTGATGCAAAGGTTTCAAAGATTGCTCATGATGCCAAATCGCTAGCGCGGACAAATGGTTTAACTGGCGTTTCATTTGATACTTCATTGGCCGCATACCTTGTTAATCCGGGCGTCCGAAGCCAAGAGCTTAAAGACATTCAAGAACGTTGGGGAGATGGCTCTGCAATTAACCAAACAAGCATCGAGCAAGAGCTTTTAACATCTGCTCGAGCCATGTTTACGCTGCGAGATTCTCTAACTCGCGAATTAAAGGAGCGCAATCTTTGGGATTTGTTTCTCACCATGGAACTACCTGTAGCTGATTTGTTGGCACGCATGGAGTCCATCGGAATCGCTGTTAACAAAAAAGGACTTGACACACTTGCTGCCTTTTTTGAAGGTGAAGTAGCCCGTGAAACTAAAGCGGCGCATGATTCTGTGGGACACGAGTTCAATGTGGCGTCACCAAAGCAGTTACAGGTTGTCTTATTTGATGAACTTGGACTTCCTAAAACTAAAAAGATTAAGACGGGGTACACGACTGATGCCGAAAGTCTTGATTGGTTGCATCAAAAGAGTGGTCATCCCGTTTTAACATCCTTACTTAGAATTCGTGAAACTAAGAAGCTCGGAACAACTGTTGAAGGTTTAATTGCAGAAATTGCTAAGGATGGGCGTATTCATACACATTTCCAGCAGACAGTTGCGGCAACCGGACGCTTGTCTTCCACTGGCCCCAATTTACAAAACATCCCAGTGCGCACTGAAGAAGGACGAAAGATCCGTGATTGCTTTACTGTTGGGAAAGGTTATGTTGCCTTACTTACAGCCGATTACAGCCAAATCGAAATGCGAATCATGGCCCACTTGTCACATGATGAAAAATTGTTAGCAGCTTTTGCATCTGGTGAAGATTTGCACGCAACAGTTGCTGGTCTGGTATTTGGCGTCAAGGCATCTGAAGTAGATCCCGAAATGCGTCGCCAAATGAAGGCAATGTCATACGGACTTGCCTACGGGCTTTCTTCATATGGTTTGGCGGCACAATTAGACATATCTCCGCCAGCAGCTCAGCAGTTAATGGATACCTACTTCGAACGTTTCGGCGGGATTCGAGATTACTTACAAATTGTTGTGGAAGAAGCACGCAAGGTTGGTTATACCGAAACCATTATGGGTCGACGCAGATATCTACCTGACTTGATGCATGACAACCGACAACGACGCGAAATTGCAGAGCGGATGGCACTTAATGCTCCAATACAGGGTTCAGCGGCCGACATTATTAAATTGGCAATGCTCAATGTGCAGGCAGCGATTGAGAAAGAAAAGCTAAAGTCACGCCTGCTGTTACAGATTCATGATGAGTTAATTCTTGAAGTAGTTTCAGGCGAAGAGGAAAAGATTAGCGATTTGGTAAAGCGTGAAATGGGTGCTGCGTACCCACTAAGAGCACCTTTAGATGTCAATGCCGGCTTAGGCCTTACCTGGCACGAAGCAGCGCACTAATTATTTAACTTCGTTTGAAATATCCTTCATTGCACGTAAGTCTTCTTCAGCTGTTGGAATATCATTTGCTGCAGCAAGTCTTTCCTTACCAATTGTGAAAATAACTAAGCCAATGATCAACATTATTGGAGTTAACGCTAAACCAGTGCGTGGCGAATAGTGCTCAGATACCCATCCACCGACCGCGGCACCTAGTGCCATAAAGGATCCTTCAACACTCCAGATCCAGCCCAACGATGCAGTCTGTGAACCTTGTGGTCGCACCGCTTCCAAAACTTCAAAGTAAAACACTTGTACTGCGCCGCCAATAAAACCAATTCCTGCGCCAACTACCGCCATAGTCCAATCTGGGTAGGTGAATACAAAAGGAATGCTTGCTATAACCCAAATTGAGTATGCACGTAAAAGAGCAGAAAGCGGGGCTAATTTTTTGGAAACCAATCCGCCAAGTAAACCGCCTATTACATTTGCGACTCCGAAAGCTGCAAAGATCCAAGCCACTCGGTGAGCAACTCCTTCTTGAGTCGCAAATGCTGGGACAGCTACGTCAAACACACCCCAGCCAAATCCAATGAAGCAGCCTTCAAACATAAGAATTTGAATCGCCTTGTCACGCCACAACCTCTGTTGACCTTTTATCTTCTTCTCTGGAATCCAATTTCTTGAAACAGAGGTTAACGCAAGTGCCGTTCCGCCAATAAGCATGAGTGCGGCGGTGACTCCAAGACCAAGTCCTGGATGTGAAGACAAGGCCAATGTTGTAATAACAACTGGACCAATCACTGAAGTAAAGCTCATCATTGATGAATCAAGTGCGTATGCAGTACGCAAGAAATTTTCAGGAACAATGTCTTTCCATAAAGGACGCACAGATAAATTAATTGGGGGAGCAGTTGCTCCCAAAATAAATGCAGTGATCAGTAATGACTCTTTTGATTGCATTGTGTTGAGAGTGAGAATTAGGGCTGCATAGGATGGAACCAGAATACGAAGCGGCCACTTTTGGCCCCAACGATCCATTACCGATCCACGAATTCCTGCGGTCAAAGATCCTGCAAGTGAGTTAAGGCCAATCGCCAAACCTGCGGCTGCGATCGATCCCGTTGTCTGCTCTGTCTTAAAGAAGATTCCCAGAGCGATCATTGAATAGGCTAATCGAGCCGGAAATGCGCTAATTGCCAGAATTAACACATGTGGCATCGCCAGTAGCTCTTTATATCGATTCATATCAGTATTTAGTCTAGCGATTACGCTCAGTATTCAACATGGATTTGCCCTTGTGAGCGTGCAAACCGTACCCTTGCCCTTCAGCCGCGAAAGCGGGAACTACTACTTTCTATCCCTACGGAGCACAATTGTCTACACCACAAATTGCAGTAAATGACATCGGATCAGCTGAAGATTTTCTAGCAGCAATCGAAGGCACAATC
>WLCR01000048.1 GCA_009705235.1 Actinomycetota bacterium
AGAGAAGGTTTGAGCGCAGATGTTTCGTCATCGGTAGCTGCATTTATACGAGAGAATAACCTCTATGACAATTAGCAAAAGAACCCACGAGATCACTCAGATCGCTGCACATGCTGCCATCGATAAAATTGCAGTAGATGTTGTAGCACTTGATCTATCAGATCAATTGGTTCTAAGTGAAGTCTTCTTAATCGTAACCGGTCAAAATGAGGCCCAGGTAGATTCGATTGCCGATGAAGTAGAACGCAAACTTGCAGCTGCAGGAGACAAGCCAATTCGCCGCGAACATGGCGCTGAATGGATTCTGCTTGATTACTCAGATTTGGTTGTACATGTGCAAAGCGCTGAACTTCGTAAGTACTACATGCTTGATCGTTTATGGAACGACTGTCCAACAATCGAGTTGGAGGCTGTGAAAGAGGCTGCAGTTAATGGCCGCTAACAGAGTTGTTTTATGGCGACATGGCCAAACAGATTGGAATGTCGTCAACCGTTTTCAAGGACATTCAGATATTGATTTAAATGAAGTAGGAATCTTTCAAGCAAAGCATGCTGCCCAGATTCTGGCAGGAATGAATCCAACTGCAATTATTTCTAGTGACTTAGGTCGTGCTCGTAATACCGCACAAGCACTAGCCGACATAACTGGATTAACAGTTGAGATTGATACTGATCTGCGCGAAACAGATGGTGGATTGTGGGAAGGCAAAACTGGCGCAGAAAATCGAGCAGAGGATTTCCACAACTTTATTCGTTGGATTGATGGCGAAGATAATCCAGCGGGTACAACAGGTGAACGCCGAAGCGAAGTCGCAGATCGTGCAATACGTGCGATCAAGAAAGCGTTAGGCGATAAAACAGATCAGGTGTTAATCGTTACAACACATGGTGGAACCGCTCGATGCATTCTCGGATCTTTACTGCAGCTTCCGATGTCCCACTGGGGTGTAATCGGCGGTCTTTCAAATGCATCATGGTCAATACTTGAACGCAATCCCCGTCAATGGAGTTTGGTCGAACACAATGCGGGCTCAATTCCAGAACCGGTGTATGGCGAAGAAAGTGGTGCGACTTCGGCTTAAGTCCAACGGGGTGCGATGCGGTAAGGTCTGCACTCGCACGAAAATCGGGGCTATAGCGCAGCTGGTAGCGCACCTGCATGGCATGCAGGGGGTCAGGGGTTCAAATCCCCTTAGCTCCACGTATGAATAACAACGTGAATGACGAGCGCGAGCACGCGGCATACGACTTTGCCTACGTGCAAGAAAAGTGGCTGCCAATTTGGGATCAATTGCAACCATTTAAGTCTGGTCGCGCAGATGACACACGAGAGAAAAAATATGTTTTGGATATGTTTCCATATCCATCAGGTGACCTGCACATGGGTCACGCCGAGGCGTATGCACTTGGTGATGTAATTGCTCGCTATTGGGCGCAAAAGGGTTTCAATGTTATGCACCCAATTGGCTGGGATGCATTTGGATTGCCTGCAGAAAACGCTGCAATAAAGCGAAACTCTGATCCACGCATCTGGACTTACGAAAACATTGAAGTTCAAAAGGCTTCAATGCGTCGCTATGCATGTTCATTTGACTGGGATCGCGTGTTTAATACCTGCGATCCCGAATACTACAAATGGAACCAATGGTTATTCCTAAAGTTTTATGAACGAGGCTTGGCATACCGTAAAGATTCAGCTGTTAACTGGTGCCCAGGATGCCAAACTGTTTTAGCTAACGAACAAGTTGTTGCGGGACTGTGCGAGCGATGTGACTCAATGGTTACAAAAAAGAAATTGAATCAGTGGTACTTCAAGATCACTGATTACGCAGATCGCTTGCTCGATGACATGGCACAGCTAGAAGGTCATTGGCCTGACAAGGTGTTAACAATGCAACGAAATTGGATCGGTCGATCAACCGGTGCAAATGTGAATTTTGAAATAGAGGGTCGCAGCGAGCCGATTACTATTTATACAACTCGTCCCGATACTTTGTATGGTGCAACATTTATGGTTGTAGCAGTCGATAGTGAATTAGCATCAGAGCTAGTCCAGGGAACTGGCGTTGAAGCAGAGTTTGCTAAGTATCTAGACACAATCAAAGCGGCTAGCGATATTGATCGTCTTGCAACAGATCGTCCCAAGAGTGGCGTTTTCCTAAATCGTTATGCAGTTAATCCAGTGAACGGTGAGAAATTACCTATCTGGGCTAGTGATTATGTCTTAGCTGATTACGGAACAGGTGCGATCATGGCTGTTCCGGCACACGATCAACGCGATTTGGATTTTGCTCGTGCAATGAAGCTACCTGTTCGTGTTGTTGTTGAAACTGGTGAAGAAGATCCCAATGCATCAGGTGTTGCAACAGGTGGAGATGGAAAGCTTGTTAACTCAGATATTTTGAATGGTTTGAACAAAGCTGATGCCATTGCTGCAATCAATAAAAAGTTAGAAGCAGATGGCAAGGGTGCTGCCGCGCGCAACTATCGTTTGCGCGATTGGCTAGTTTCACGCCAACGATATTGGGGTACACCAATTCCGATCATTCACTGCCCATCGTGCGGTGAGGTTCCGGTTCCCACAGATCAACTTCCATTGACCTTGCCAAATGCTGAAGGGTTAGATTTAAAACCAAAGGGAACATCACCACTTGGTGCTGCAACAGAATGGGTTAACGTTAAGTGCCCTAAGTGTTCTGGGGATGCAAAGCGCGATACAGACACAATGGATACCTTTGTTGATTCTTCGTGGTACTACTTGCGTTATGCAGATCCAACAAATGCAACTGAACCATTTTCTAAGAAAGATGTAGACACATGGTTGCCGGTTGATCAGTATGTAGGCGGAGTAACTCACGCGATCTTGCACCTGTTGTATAGCCGTTTCTTCACCAAGGTTTTAAATGACATGGGAATGGTAGATTTCAATGAACCATTTACTCGTCTACTCAATCAAGGAATGGTTGTTATGGATGGCTCGGCGATGTCCAAGAGCCGTGGCAACTTAGTACGACTTTCAGATGAGCTTGAAAATCATGGTGTAGATGCAATTCGTCTATCCATGGTTTTCGCTGGACCGCCAGAAGATGATGTTGATTGGTCTGATGTTTCGCCTTCTGGTTCAGTCAAGTTTTTAACTCGTGCCTGGAGACTATCTGGAGATGTAACAAGTCCTGCAGGTGTTGACTTCAGTACTGGTGATCTTGGATTACGCAAAGCAACGCACAAAGCGCTGCATGATGCTTCATTTGCTGTTGAATCATTTAGATTTAACGTTGCAGTAGCTCGTGTAATGGAACTTGTAAACGCCACACGTAAAGCAATTGATTCTGGTTGTGGAGCTGCAGATCCTGCGGTGCGTGAAGCAGTAGAAGCAATTGCAATTATGGTGTCATTAGTTGCTCCATTTACCGCCGAAGAAATGTGGGAAAGACTTGGCCATAAGCCATGCGTGGCACTGGCAGGTTGGCCAATAGTCGATGAAAAATTACTAGTTGCCGATACCGTTACTGCTGTGATTCAAATTAATGGAAAGATTAAAGACCGAATTGATATTTCCCCATCAATTTCAGATGCAGATCTAGAGGCTGCGGCACTTGCTTTGCCAAGTGTTATTGAGGCACTAGCTGGTTCGAGCATTAATAAGGTCATCACACGTGCTCCAAAACTTGTAAATATCGTTATCAACAATTAGTTAAGGCGCGTTTCTGGGTGAACTCCCACAATCGAGAATGCCGCAATGGAACAGTTGCGAAATGCCTTTGAATCTATAAGTAATTGGTGGTTTGATCTTCATTACACGCATAATCAAAAGCGATCACTCCTGATTATTGGATTAGTACTACTTTTACTGTCGATATTCATCGTGGCACGCGGAAACACCCAAATCAGTGCACCGATTGAAATTGCACCTATAACAATTGCAGAACCAGAAATCTTTGTTGATGTTACTGGAGCGGTCAATAAACCGGGGGTCTACACACTGACAGGAAAATCCAGAGTTATTGATGCCATAAAGGCAGCTGGAGATAGTGCCCCTGGAGCAGACTTAAGCACAATAAATTTAGCTCGCGTGTTAACCGATGGTGAACAAATCTATGTTGACTCCACCGTTGTAACTAGCTCTGGAGTTCGAGTATCAAAACCAACACGGACAGGCCCTATCAACATAAATAGAGCTACTGCAAAACAGTTAGATGCGTTGGATGGGATTGGTCCCGTTATTGCCCAACGCATTGTTGATTATCGAAAGATTAACGGATCCTTCTTGGCAATTGATGATCTTCAAAAAGTAAGTGGAATCGGTGCGGCAAAATTCGCGCAAATCAAAGCAAAAATCAGGATCTAATTGATTACAGGGCGATAGCCCTTGGCGGTGCCATTTGGTCTGGGGCATTGTTGCAAAGTGCGGTTTCACCCTGGCGAATTAGTTTCGCCGCGCTTTTATTCCTTGCACTTGGGTTTCGTAAAGCTCGATTCTTGGTCTTTATTGTTGCAATTCTCATTGGGGCAACTGCGATGTCCATACGTCAGACATCCTTAGAGCACTCCGCAATTGCACACCACTTTGACACACAAATTGAATTTACTGCTCAGGTAATAACCGATCCCAATCAAACTAGCTCTGGGAAGTTTTCATTTACTGCTCGGTTGCTTGCCTTTGATATAGATAACAAACATTTCGCATTACGTGTACCTGTGCGAATAATCTCGCAAGAAAGCGTTGAAATTCTTCCGGGTCAAATGATTGCGGCTACGGCAAGGGTGGTAGAGACCAAAGAATCACGAGTTGCTGCTCTCTTTTTGGTTGATAAAGATATTAAGGAATTAACCGCTCCTTCTAGGTGGGCAGCGTCATTAGGTGCAATCAGAACTGGATTGCGAACACATTCGGGTGATGGTGATGCAGGGGCACTAATTCCTGGAATGGTGTTGGGGGATACATCCAAACAAACACCACAGTTTAAAGATCAAATGAAAAGATCTGGGCTCACCCACTTAGTTGCGGTAAGTGGGGCCAATTTTGCAATTGTTTCAAGTTTTGTTTTATGGTGCATGCAATTTGTTATTCGACGAAACAATTATCGAATAATCGCAACTGCAATCGCCCTTGTATGTTTCATTGCACTTGTACGACCATCGCCATCAGTCTTGCGAGCTGCTGCAATGACAGCAGTTCTTTTGTCGGCGCAAGCGACTAGGCGTAAAACCGATGCGCTACCTGCACTGGGTTTTGCAATCGCAGCCGTTGTTCTCGGAGATCCATGGCAATCTCGTGATGTAGGATTTGCGCTCTCAGTTTTGGCAACTGCAGGGCTATTGCTATTTGCCCCCATAATTGAAAATCACCTTCCGACGCATAAGAAGTTTGCAGGTGCATTGGCACCACCCATAGCTGCAATAGTTTTCTGCTCACCAATTTTGGTAGCTCTTTCTGGTTATTTATCTCCCATAAGCATTGTTGCCAATCTATTGGCAGCTCCTTTTGTTGCTCCCATAACCATTATCGGCTTTATTGCAGCAATAGTGTCCCCCTTTGCGCCATTGCTTACTTCAGTGTTCATCTACATCATTAGAGTCCCAGCTGGATCAATTGCTGCCATCGCACATTGGAGTTCAGATTTTCCCGTTCTAACAATTCATAACGGAACAATTGGCTTCGTCATAGTTGCATTTTTGGTTGGTCTTCTGTGGCTCTTTAAGAAAAGTTGGCGGCGCAGCACAGTGGTGTTGATAGTGATAATTCTTTCTTTGACGTGGGTGCAACGTTGGCCAGCAGGGGATTGGCAGATTGCAAACTGCGATGTTGGTCAGGGGGATTCCATGGTTATTAATCTGCATCATGGAAAGGCGATTGTTATCGATGTTGGCCCTGATCCTGTAGCTGAAAACAAGTGTCTTCGAAATTTAGGAATCAAGGAGGTGTCATTGTTGATTCTGTCTCACTTTCACGCTGACCACGTAGGCGGATTATCGGGACTTGTGCAATCTCGTAGCGTGGGTCAAGTATGGATCAGTAACAACCTAGAACCATTACTTGAAAGTACGCACTCCTTGGCGCTCTTAGAGAAAAGTGAAATTGTCACAGTACAAAAAGGTTTGGTTTCACAGATAGCAGGTATTCAGTTTGAAGTTCTGTGGCCCGAAAACACGACTAAAAACTTTGAGGTAATGCCGGGCGAGGGTTCACAAATAAATAATTCAAGTATTGCAATGCTTGTAACAGCGGCGGATTGGAGTATTTTTACTGCAGGAGATCTTGAACCTCCTGCTCAGCATGAAATTCTGGGTTCAGTTCGCACAGTGGACATATATAAGGTGTGCCATCATGGATCGAAGTATCAAGATGAACAGTTGATGAGCGCTTTGTCAGCCCAGATAGCAGTGATTAGCGTTGGAGCTAAGAATTCCTATGGCCATCCAGCGCCAGAAACTATTGCCGCGTTGACTAGACTCGGCACTCAGGTAGTTCGAACAGATCTAGATGGAGCCATAGCCATAACGGCTAAAGCGCATCATCTGCGAGTTCGAAAAAGCAAGGGAACAATTAGGTTGTTCTATTGGAGCTGAAAGGGGATTGACATGAATGCGTTGTACTTAATCCTTGGCTCTGAATCTGCTTTAGCCGATCGCGCGTTGAATAAACTAAATGCTCAGCTAAAAGAAGAAAATGCTGAAGTAACTACTTTGTTTGCAGCCGACACGATTGTGGGTGATATTGCAGATGCACTTGCTCCGTCATTGTTTTCAGAACGCCGTGCTTTAATTATCCGCGACCTACAGGATTTGCCCGAAGATAATCGCGATGAAATCACGCGCTATCTTGAGCAACCTGATCCAACAACTACTGTGATCTTTGTTCACAAAGGTGGAGTAAAAGGCAAGGCGCTGCTAGATGCCATCAAAAAAGTAAAGCCTGAATTAATCGCATGTGATCCGTTAAAGAAAGAAGCTGAAAAAGAGGATTTCGTTAAGTCGCTATTTTTAGATTTGGGGCGTAAAGCTTCAGCAGGTGCGATTGCGGCATTAGTCGGTGCGCTCGGAAATGATTTGCGCGAACTTCAAGGTGCGGTTGGACAGATTGCAGCAGATGCACCATCTGGATTAATTGATGAAGCGATGGTTGATACCTATCACCAAGGTCGAATTGAAACGACGGGCTTTGATGTTGCAGACGCTGCGTTGGATGGGAATTTGTCAGCAGCACTTATTTCATTGCGCAGCGCTCTTGAAACAGGAACAGACCCTGTGATGATCACAAGTGCTATAGCTTCATCGCTTCGGTCATTGGCAAAGGTTTCTGGTGCCAATCGCAATCAAAAATCATTTGAATTGGCAGGTCAGTTAGGTATGGCTCCATGGCAGATTGATAAGGCCAGACGTCAATTGAATCGCTGGAGTCCAGCCCAAATTGCCGATGCTGTGGGGGCAATTGCCCAGGCAGATGCTGAAGTAAAGGGAGCGGCCAGTGACCCCATTTACGCCCTAGAAAAGGCTGTGACGAGGATCGTTCAATCGTAATTTGACCGCTAAGCACACGCTTGCGTACGCTTACCCTCTGCCCACGGGCCTCATTTAGGTCACGGCTTAGAAACTGAACTGGAGTAACACGTGTACGCAATCGTTAAAGCTGGCGGACGCCAGGAGAAGGTCGCAGTTGGCGACACAGTAATCGTTGATCGCATCGACGCTGCTGCTGGCTCAACTGTTTCATTCCCTGCTGTGCTCGTA
>WLCR01000049.1 GCA_009705235.1 Actinomycetota bacterium
CAACGTTCATGGATGTTGGTAGTGTTAAGAATGAAGTTATACTTGAGGTTAAGACATTTTCAGGACTTTCCACAAGGTTTTTGCCCACCCACCCTATGGCAGGTCGGGAAATCGGCGGTGCAGCCTCTGCAAGAGCAGATCTATTCCAGGGACGCAGTTGGATACTTACGCCTGAAACTGACTGCTCCCAGAAATCTAAAGAACTGGTCCTTGAACTAATCAACTGTCTAGGGGCTACGCCTATTGAGCTAACCGCCCTGGAGCATGACGCCGCTGTGGCAAAGATTTCCCACCTACCTCAGATCGCTGCTTCCTTGTTGGCTAAGCAGCTGTCGGGAACCCCACCAGAGTGGATGGAGTTAGCAGGGCAAGGATTACGGGACACAACTCGTATCGCGGGTTCAGATGAGAAGTTATGGAAAGAGATTATTTACAGCAATCGCGCCGAAATATCTGAATTACTAATAAGTCTACAAAACGATCTGACGCAGATGATTTCAGCGTTAGATGATCCGGCCAAAATTGCAGAACTAATTGCTGCTGGCCGAGATGGCAAAGCCATGATTCCCGGAAAGCACGGCGGCACAGCACGTGAATATAGTTACTTACCGATTGTTATTGACGATAAGCCCGGTCAACTTGGCGCAATATTTAATGAATGCGCTGCCATGCACGTTAACGTGGAAGATTTGAATATCGAGCATTCACCAGGACAGTTGAGTGCTTTGATTACATTGTCATTATCGTCACAGGATGCTGAAAAATTATCTGCACACCTAACCTCGATCGGATGGAACGTTCATCCGGTTCGTAAATAGAAGTAGGCTCAGTACATGGGCATAATCGTTGCTATTGATGGCCCGAGTGGTGCTGGTAAATCAAGCACATCAAAGGCAATTGCAGTTCGCGCCGGCTGGAATTATTTGGATACTGGTGCGCTGTATCGCGCTGTAACGTGGCTTGCACTAGAACATAAGTGTGAAGAAGCGTTTTCAATTCTGCAAGCTATTAAAGATCATCCCATCAGATTTGATGCTGATCCACAATCACCAAATGTTTATGCTGGTGAAACACAAATCACCCATGCCATTCGTGGAACATCAGTAACGGAAAATGTTTCACGCATAAGTGCAATACCTGAAATCCGTCATGAACTTATGAAATTGCAACATTTTATTATTGACTCGGCAGAACGTGGAATAGTCGTAGAAGGTCGTGACATTGGAACGGTTGTAGCACCTGAAGCAGGATTGAAAATCTATTTGACCGCTGATTTGGATGCGCGTGCAATACGCCGAGAAATTGAAACTGACGACAAAAGCGTTGATGTAAAAACATCATTGGATAACCGCGATGCAATTGATTCAACTCGCACCGTTTCGCCATTAACTATGGCTGCAGATGCGGTAGAAGTTGACTCAACATATCTGGATCTAGAGGAAACAATCGAGCGTATTTGGGAGCTCTTAAAAAAGCGTAATTTGTTAGGTTTGCCTATTGTGGCAATCTTGGGACGTCCAAACGTTGGAAAATCAACATTGATTAATCGATTCCTGGGTCGACGCGAAGCGATCGTTGAGGACACCCCTGGCGTAACACGCGATCGCGTTCAGTATGAATGTGAATGGGGTGGACGCCGCTTCATCATTATGGATACCGGCGGTTGGGAATCAAAGCCCGATGGTATTTCAGTTCAGGTAAGTGCGGGCTCAGAGCTTGCAATGCATGAAGCTGATGTCCTTGCTTTTGTTGTAGACGCACAAGTTGGTGCACTAGATGAAGATGACACTTTGGTTCAGCATCTGCGAAAAGCAAAGAAGCCAACGATTCTGATTGGTAACAAAGTTGATGGTGAACGCGAAGAAGCAGAGGCGCATGGCTTATGGAGTCTTGGACTAGGTGAACCACGTTTTGTTTCAGCCTTACACGGTCGAGGTAGTGGAGATTTACTGGATCACATTGTTGCTGTGTTGCCCGAAGTCGGTCGGGCCCAAAACCAAGATGGATATCGCAAAGTGGCCTTGATAGGCAGACCAAATGTTGGAAAGTCTTCTTTATTTAATGCGATTGCTGGTGAATCTCTATCGATCGTTGATGATGCTGCAGGAACAACTCGTGATCCGGTTGACTCGCTTCTTTCTTTTGGTGGATCAACATGGAGATTTATCGATACTGCTGGATTAAAAAAACGCGCTAATCAAGATTCAGGAACTGATTACTACGCATCATTGCGAACAGCTACAGCGCTCGAGCGTTGCGAAGTCGCCGTTGTTGTTCTAGATGCTTCTGAGCCAATTACAGAACAAGATCTACGAGTCATCACCATGGTTGAAGAGGCTGGTAAAGCTATGGTCATTGTGATGAACAAATGGGATTTAGTTGATGAAGACCGCCGTAATCAATTAGACCGTGAGATTGATCGACATCTGGATCAGGTGGAATGGGCGCAGCGAGTTAACATTGCAGCAAAGACCGGTTGGCACCGAGATCGTTTAGCGCCTGCCCTTCGGACAGCCCTGGATAGTTGGGAACGACGAGTACCGACAGCCAAACTCAACTCCTTCTTAGGAGCTCTCATTGGAGCAACGCCTCCACCGGTCCGCGGTGGAAAGCAGCCAAAGGTGTATTACGCAACCCAAGCCGGTATTGCGCCGCCTAAATTTGTGGTGTTCTCTAGTGGCTGGATTGAGGCTTCTTATCGTCGTTTTATTGAGCGCCGGTTGCGTGAAGAGTTCAAATTCCCCGGAACTCCAGTTCAAGTAGCGATTAGAGTCAAGGAGCGCGACAAGGAATGAAGCCTTCTGTGATTAGCGTTCCCAACGCTCTCACCTTTCTACGTTTTTTAGGCATTCCGCTCTTTATTTACCTCACTCTTAATCTAGAAGCAGATGGGTGGGCAATTGTTGTCCTAGCAATTGGGGGAGCAACTGATTACTTTGATGGAAAAATCGCACGAGCATGGAATCAGACCTCTCGCATTGGCGAATTAGCTGATCCAGCGATCGATCGCCTTTATATCATGGCGATCCTCATCGTTTTTCTAATCAGAGACATAATCCCACCATGGATGATCGTAATTATCGTTGGTCGTGACGTCCTCCTTGCCCTGATCACCGTGGTGATGAATCGCAAAGGGATCCCACCATTCACCGTTACCTACTTGGGCAAAGCTGCTACCTTCAATTTGATGTACGCCTTTCCGTTTTTGCTATTGGCTCAATCAGATGGGACCCTAGGAACAATCGCCTTTGTGTTGGGGTGGAGTTTTGCCATCTGGGGGATTGCCCTCTACATTTCGACAGGTATTAGTTATGCGCGCCAGGGCATTTGGCAGATAAGAGGGAACCATGTCATCAATTCCTAACGAGTTGTCATATACCAAGGACCATGAATGGGTTTCATCTGTTGACCAAGTTTTTACAATGGGGATTACGGATTATGCCCAAGCTGCATTGGGAGACATTGTTTATGTGCAACTTCCAAAGGTTGGTGAATCGGTGATCGCTGGAAAAGTTTGCGGTGAAGTCGAATCAACTAAAAGCGTTTCGGATATTTATGCACCAGTCACCGGCACTATTGTGGCGATCAACGATGCACTATCTAATTCACCAGAAACAATCAACTCGGATCCATATGGCGGCGGCTGGCTCGCGAAAATTGAGGTCACTTCAGCGCCTTCTGAGCTATTAACAGCTACCCAGTACGCAGAAATTACCGCTTGACCTTATTCCTCTAACTCTCTACTGTCACCCTTAAGTACACGGTGAGGAGGTAGGGACAATGGCTGCAGAACCATCGCAGAGTGAATTAACTACCACCCTCCATTTAGGACTACGTGAAGTTAGCAATTCCCCTGCTAACCATTTGGAAGAGCAGTTGGCGTTACTTTCTTCTGAAGATCGCGCAGTAGTCGCAGAGATACAAAATTCGGACGGCGAAAAAGCGATGGTTTTGATAGCTCGTGGCTCGCACAAAGGTTCCCGTTTTCTCATTACTGCCGAAGGTGCATCCATCGGCAGATCGGCAGCTAGTGCGATTTTCTTGGATGATGTAACTGTCTCTAGAACCCACGCAACAGTTGAAAAAAGCGGTAAGGATTTTGTCTTAAAGGATTCGGGTTCCCTTAACGGAACATACATAAACAATCTGTCGATTTCGGAACACACACTTGTTTCAGGTGATGAGTTTCAAATTGGCAAGTTTCATTTGCTTTTTATCGGTTCGAACAAATAAGTATTGATTCACGAAGAAACTAGGGGAGTAGTCATGGCCGTACCAGCACGCGCGTACTTAAGCATCGGTGAGGTTCTCAACCGATTGCGAGGAGATTTTGCAGACATCACAATTTCAAAGATTCGTTTTCTAGAGTCTGAAGGTTTGATTGAACCGCAACGTACGCCATCTGGTTACCGAAAGTTTACGAGCTCTGACTTAGAACGTTTGCGCTACGTATTGTTGGCACAACGCGATCAGTATCTGCCATTAAAGGTTATTAAGGACAACCTTGATGCGATTGATCGTGGCTTACAGCCAGCGGCTGCTGGTGGAGTAGCTCGTCCAAACATAGGGTTAGCAACTATCGATGGCGAGATGGCCCCAAGCGCATTTGGTGAAGTCAGTGAAATGCGCCTTTCACGGGAAGAACTTTTGAAAAATAGCGGTCTTGCAGAAGAGCATTTAGTTGAACTTGAAGGATATGGGTTGATCGCCCCACGCGGCCGTCATTACGACGGGGACGCACTTACGATTGCAAAAGCGGTTACAGAAATGGGTGGCTTTGGAATTGAAGCCCGTCATCTGCGCTCGTTTAAATCGGCGGCCGATCGTGAGATTGGTTTAATTGAACAGGTCATCACTCCGTTGACTCGTCAGAAGAGCGCGGAATCAAAAGCTCGAGCTGAAGAGGTTCAAAAAGAGATTGCATCTCTTTCAATTCGCCTGCATGCAGCACTCGTGCGTGGCGGACTCAATCGCCTTCGCTAATTGGTTGCGAGCTTCATGTTGATTCCAATGGAGGTAATAGGCGTTCGGGTGGAGATGCCATCTAATCAGCCAATTGTTTTGCTCAAAGAAATTGATGGCTCTAGATTCTTGCCCATCTGGGTTGGAGCCGTTGAGGCAACGGCGATCGCATTTGCCCAACAAGGCGTTGAACCACCTCGACCGTTGACTCACGATCTGATGAACAACTTGGTGGATCTTTTGGATGCGACCTTGACCGCGGTGCACCTGACAGAAATCAAAGATGGAGTTTTTTACGCCACAATGCTCTTTCGTGATTCCAGTGCAGGGCAGTTAACGATTTCGGCCAGGCCTTCAGATGCCATAGCTTTGGCAGTACGAAGCCATAGCAATATTTTGGCTACTGAGGAGCTCTTGAATGAGATCGGAATCGAGATCCCTCAGGGAGATGGCGAGAACCAAGAGGTTGAAAAGTTCCGCGAATTCCTGGATCAAATCAACCCCGAAGACTTTGTGGGTTAGGCTCAACTCTCAACCTAAAGTAGAGGTTTCGGTCGTGTCGCTCCTAGGCTTCTGGAGGCGGCGGGTCTACATTTATCTCACTCCCCAAGAGAAATGAGCCATTCCCCGTGAGCCCAGAAGAGCTAGAGATCGGCTACAGAGGCGCAACTGCATGTTCTGCTGCAGGAATTACATATCGTCAATTGGACTATTGGGCTCGAACAGGTTTGGTTGAACCAGGAATTAGAACTGCAAGTGGCTCAGGAACTCAACGTCTGTATGGCTTTCGCGACATTTTGGTCCTAAAAATTGTAAAACGATTATTGGATGCTGGCGTTTCGCTACAAAACATTCGCACCGCTGTTGATCATTTGCGCAGCAGGGGAGTGACAGATTTAGAAAGAATCACTTTGATGAGTGATGGTGCGTCAATTTACGAATGCTCTAGTCCCGATGAAATTATTGACCTTTTACAAGGTGGTCAAGGTGTCTTTGGAATAGCTGTTGGCAAGGTATGGCATGAAGTCGAAGGCTCTCTATCTGTACTTCAGGGTGAAATTAATGGTCATGTAATAGGTGGCGAAAATAACGATGAACTCTCGCTGCGTAGAAAGAGCAAAGGGGCTTAATTCACCTTATTCTTCATCCCTGCCCTTGCACTCTTAGGCGAGAGGCTCAGAACAGGATGAGGAATTTCCATGAGTCGTTCATTTGAGGATCGCCATATAGGACCAACCTCAGTTGATGAGATGGCTATGTTAAATGCGTTGGGGTATTCCGATCTATCCTCATTCATCGGTGATGTAGTTCCAGCCAACATTGCTATAAACGGCGTTATTGAAAAGACGTTAGATTCAGGGAAAAGTGAAGTTGAGGTAATTGCGGAGTTGCGAGCCATCGCATCTGAAAACAAAACCTTCTCATCATTGATCGGTACCGGTTATTACGGCACCATCGTTCCTCCAGTTATCAAAAGAAATGTTTTAGAAAATCCATCCTGGTACACCGCATACACACCATATCAACCAGAGATTTCACAAGGTCGACTCGAAGCGCTTTTCGCATTCCAAACTATGGTGTGTGAATTAACGGCCCTGAATATTTCTAACGCATCGATGCTGGATGAAAGCTCTGCCGCGGCCGAAGCGATGACACTGGCGCGCCGCGCTTCAAAGTTAAGTGATGACGCAGTGTTTTTGATCGAAGAACACGTCCACCCACAGACAAAGGCTGTTGTCATTACTCGAGCAAAACCCTTAGGAATCAAAGTTGTTGAAATAGATTCAGGTCATGTAGTGCGTGATGGTTATGATGGCGAATTTTTTGGCGCGTTATTGCAGTATCCAGACACAACTGGAACGGTTATCGACTACTCAGCCTTCGCCGAGTACGCACACACACGAGATGCTTTTGTAATTGCGGCGACAGATCTTCTTGCTTTAACGTTGCTCAAAGCTCCGGGGGAGTGGGGCGCAGACATAGCTGTAGGTACAGCTCAGCGCTTCGGTGTTCCAATGGGATTTGGCGGACCACACGCAGGATTCTTGGCGGTACGTAATGGCTTAGAACGTTCGATGCCAGGACGTTTAGTTGGTCAGAGTATTGATGCAACAGGAAAGCCAGCATTTCGTTTAGCGTTACAAACACGTGAGCAACATATTCGTCGCGACAAGGCGACATCAAACATTTGTACTGCCCAAGTTCTTTTAGCAAACATGAGCGCTTTCTATGCGATGTGGCACGGACCGGTTGGTTTAAAAGAAATAGCACAACGGGTAAATAATTTTGCAGCACGTCTTCATGCTGCAACTAACAATAGAGAAGATGTTGTGTTTGACACCGTCCATGTTGTTGTCGATAACGCACAAGCAATTCATGAGAAAGCTGTTGCAAAGGGGATCAACTTCGCAAAGGTTAGCGCTACTGAACTGCGTGTTTCCTTTGATGAGCAAACAACGGAGGAACTTTTTGCTGAGGTTCTTTCAATCCTGGGAGTTAAGGATGTTCCGGGGGAGAAGATTCCTACAAAGTTCCTGCGCACAAGTAAGTACTTGACCCACCCAGTTTTCAATACAAACCACAGTGAAACCGGAATGATGCGTTATCTGCGCAATCTGGCAGATAAAGATTTGGCACTCGATCGCACAATGATCCCTCTTGGTTCATGCACAATGAAATTGAACTCTGTTACTGAGATGGAAGCGGTCACCTGGCCGGAATTTGCGTCATTGCACCCATTTGCTCCTGCTG
>WLCR01000005.1 GCA_009705235.1 Actinomycetota bacterium
CGCAAGAAGTACGGTCTTAAGAAGGCTCGTAAGCGTTCTCAATACTCAAAGCGTTAATTCACTTTTACCAAAGGAGTTCAATTGGCGCTTTTTGGCACCGATGGAATCCGTGGCTTAGCCAATCGTGATCTCACCGCAGAACTTGCTCTAGATGTTTCTGTTGCTGCTGCGCATATATTGGTAGAAAGCTCATCAAATAAAGATCACCGGCCTACTGCAATAGTTGGCCAAGATTCCCGCGCATCTGGAGAGTTTCTAGAAGCAGCCGTTGTTGCTGGTTTAACGAGCGCTGGAATCAATGTCTATCGTGTTGGCGTATTGCCAACCCCTGCAATTGCGCACCTTGTCGCTGAATCAAAGTGCGACCTAGGGGTAATGATTTCTGCATCCCACAATCCAATGCCAGATAACGGCATCAAGTTGTTTGCTCGTGGTGGTGGCAAGTTAGATGATGCAATTGAAGCCCGCATCGAGGCTCGTATGGGTGAAGATTGGGAGCGCCCAACAGGTCGAAATGTTGGACGTGCAATCAATGATGACACCGCAACCGAACGGTACCTAACGCATTTGCTTGCATCAGTTCAAACTCCATTACAGGGCTTGAAGATCGTTGTTGATTGCGCAAATGGAGCATCATCATTGGTGGCACCTGAGGCTTATCGCAGAGCAGGCGCAGAAGTTATTGCAATCTTTAACCAGCCTGATGGTTGGAACATTAATGATGATTGTGGATCAACACATCTACATCAGTTGCGTTCGGCAGTTCTTAAAGAGGGCGCAGATGTTGGAATTGCTCATGATGGAGACGCAGATCGTTGCTTAGCAATTGATGCAGCCGGAAATGAAATTGACGGCGACCACATTCTGACAATTTTGGCACGCGGGTTTAAAGCGCGAGGCGTACTAAAAGCCGACACAGTTGTTGGCACTGTAATGAGCAACCTTGGATTTATGCATGCCATGAAAGATGCTGGCATCAATGTTGTGACCACTCCTGTCGGAGATCGTTATGTACTAGAAAACATGATTGCACATGATTATTCGCTAGGCGGCGAGCAATCTGGCCATGTAATCATGCGAGATCTTGCAAATACTGGAGATGGAATTCTTACCGCGCTCGCCGTTCTGCAAGAGGTTGTTCGAACCGGGAAAACTTTGCAGGAATTAGCTGCAACTATGGTTCGATTCCCTCAGGTATTAATCAATGTTAAAGATGTTGCAAAAGATAAGTTGCCACAATCGGCTGTAATCGATTCAGCGGTTAAATCCGCAGAAGAACGTTTAGGCGATTCGGGACGTGTCTTACTGCGCGCATCTGGAACAGAGCCCTTGGTAAGAGTCATGGTTGAAGCCGCCAGTGATAGCCTTGCGCAAGAAGTTGCACAGCAGCTTGCAGATGTAGTTAAAAAAGAAATCTCTCTTTAAAAGAGCAAGGAGTAACCACCTATGTGCGGAATTGTGGGTTACACAGGACCACAATCTGCATCTATTCCGCTCATCGAAGGCCTGCGACGTCTGGAATATCGCGGGTATGACTCAGCGGGAATCGCCCTTGGAACTCCAGGCAAACTCTTTATTGAAAAGAAGGCTGGAAAACTTTCAAATTTAGAAAATGCTTTAGATGCAACTTTGCCTAATGTCCATTCAGGCATCGGACACACCCGTTGGGCAACACATGGTGGACCAACAGATACCAATGCACACCCACATGTTGATAATGATGAAAAACTTGCAGTGATCCATAATGGAATTATCGAAAACTACACCGAACTTCGCGCACAACTTGAAGCTAAAGGTCACAAGTTTTCTTCTGAAACTGATACAGAATCAGTTGCCCACTTACTGAGCGATCTTCGTAAGGAACATGAAGGCGATCTAACAGCTGCTATGCGAGATGCCGTAAAAGCACTTCGTGGTTCATTCACATTGCTCGCAATCCATGCCGATAAACCAGATGTAGTTGTCGGAGTTCGCCGCAACTCTCCACTAGTTGTCGGGGTGGGTAAGGGCGAAAATTTCATGGCATCTGATGTGGCTGCATTTATTGAGTACACAAAACATGCAATTGAATTAGGTCAAGACGAGATTGTCACGATGACGCCGACCAGTATTGAAATCACAGATCTTGAAGGTAAATCAGTGAAGGCTAAAGAGTATGAGATTTCATGGGATGCAAGCGCAGCCCAAAAGGGTGGATTTGCACACTTCATGCTTAAAGAGATCTTTGAGCAGCCAAAAGCTGTGGCCGATACATTGATTGGTCGCTTAAGTGATAACAATCAAATTCTGCTTGACGAACTACACATGAGCGCAGATGAGATCAGATCACTGAAAAAGATCACAGTTATTGCATGCGGTACTGCTTATCACGCTGGGATGGTTGCAAAGTATGCAATTGAAAAGTGGGCGAAAATTCCTGTAGATGTAGAAATTGCAAGTGAGTTTAGATATCGCGACCCAATTATTGATCCAAGTACTTTGATTATTGCGATCTCTCAATCTGGTGAAACTATGGACACTTTGATGGCTGTTCGACATGCAAAAGCGGCAGGTGGTCGCGTCCTAACAATTTGCAATACAAATAGCTCAACAATTCCTCGCGAATCAGATGCGGTTTTGTACACCCATGCAGGACCCGAAATCGCTGTGGCATCAACTAAAGCATTGCTGACTCAAATCATTGCGGTTTACTTAATTGGATTGCACCTAGGACAAGTAAATGGTTCTTTAAAAGACACCGAAGTTAGAGATCTATACAAAGAGCTTCTTGAATTGCCAGGCAAGATCGAACAGATTCTTGAAACTGTCGAGCCACTTCGGGAGCTAACAAGAACATTTGCTCACAACAATACGGTTCTATTCTTGGGTAGAAATATTGGTTATCCAGTTGCACTCGAAGGCGCGTTGAAGTTAAAAGAGCTTGCATATATTCATGCCGAAGGCTTTGCCGGAGGAGAGCTTAAGCACGGACCAATTGCGCTGATTGATCAGGGCACTCCTGTTATTGCAATTTTGCCTGCAGGTCATGAGCATTCTTTAGATGAAAAAATGCTGAGCAATATTCAAGAGGTAAAAGCACGCGGTGCTCGTGTGATCGTAATTGCAGAAGAAGGAGCACATGTTGAAGGTGCTGAGCATGTAATTCGAATTCCAGTGGCACCTGCATTATTTCAACCGGTTTTAGCAACAGTTCCATTGCAGGTCTTTGCCTACGAAATGGCCGTTGTCCGAGGTAATGATGTTGATCAACCCCGCAATTTGGCTAAATCTGTAACGGTCGAATAATGATAAATGTGGGACAAAATCGCCGTAGGCAAATGGATCGGGCACTGCGTTGGTCAATTTTATTGTTTGCTGGTTTCTTATTTGTCACACAACAGGTTTATAGCTACGGACCATTAGTTAGTTATGACAAGGAAATTAATAGTCAGCCAAAACCACAGTTTGAAGGATTAGCTGGTTTTTTACTTCGCCGTCTGGATGATCTTGGATTGCGATGGCTGACTGCAACAGTCTTATTACTCGCGGCAGCTTTTATTGCATACAAGTTTAAAACATGGCGTCCACTTAACCTTGCCTTTCTTTCTCTGATTTCACTTAACTTAGTTGTCGGTTCTGTAAAGATTTTTTTAGGTCGCACAAAGCCTCGGGATGGATTTGATCTATTGCATGCTGGCGGTATGTCATACCCAAGTGGACATGCATCCAATGCTGTTTTGTCATGGGGGATATTGGCATACTTGATCTACAGATACGCAAAAGTCGATCGGTATCAAGGTCGACTAGCTAGTGCAGGCGTTGTACTGATTAGTCTGACGGTATGTATTGTTTCGTTGATCCGTCACACACATTGGTTTAGCGATCTATTGGGTGGCCTATTTGTTGGCAGCGCTTTGTTAGTCACCATCATTGCGATAGATAGGTATGTTCCCTCTAAAAGCCAGTTGCACTAGACTGCGCTAATGATTGATGGGATCGGAATTGATGTCGTAGACATCGATCGTTTTAAGGTATCCCTAGAACGAACTCCCGGTCTAACAGAAAAGCTTTTCACTCCAGCCGAGCGCACCAAAGCTGTGGCTTCGCTAGCTGCACGATTTGCTGCCAAAGAGGCACTTGCAAAAGCTCTCAACGCTGGCAAAGGATTATCGTGGCATGAAGCAGAGGTCGTTAATTTAGAGAGTGGTAAACCTGTCTTTTTGTTCAGGGGTGAAATCGCTGATCTTATAGATGGCGCTGATGTGCACCTTTCTCTTTCTCATGATGCAGGTATTGCATCTGCCATGGTGATTGTGGAGCGCGCATGAATCGCGCCGAAGCCCGAATCGATATTGGCCATCTTTCATCCAATATTGCTCAATTAAAATCGGCCAGTAAAACCGAATTAATGGCGGTAGTTAAAGCAGATGCCTATGGTCACGGCTTATTAGGTGTTGGTCTTTCCGCTGAAAAAGCCGGTGCTGATTGGCTAGGTGTTGCTTTACTAGAAGAAGCAATCACACTTCGAACCCATGGAGTTCGAATTCCAATTTTGGCATGGTTGGTTTCGCCAGGTTCTGATTTTAAATCTGCAGTTGATCACGATATTGATATTGCCGTTGCATCTATCGCAGCATTTAAAGAAATCGCTCAGCTGCCAAACAAACCTCGGATTCACATCGAATTAGACACTGGCATGACACGTGGCGGCTTCTTAGATGAATGGGAAGAGTTTTTACTACAGGATTTTTCAACAGTAAACGTCATCGGGGTCTTTTCACATTTTGCCAGGGCTGATGAACCAGGTGAAAAACAAAATGATGAACAGTTACAACGGTTTAACACTATGGTTGCAGATCTTGCAAAGATTGGTATCAATCCACCGATTAAACATCTTTCAAATTCAGCTGCGACTATTAAGAATCCTTCGGCCCACTTCAATTTAGTCCGTACCGGAATTTCTATGTATGGACTATCCCCAGATATTTCAACATTAGGCAGCAGCAATCAACTTTCTCTAAAGCCGGTGATGCAGTTACGTGCAAAATTGCACTTAGTTAAATCAGTACCTGCAGGCGTTGCCGTTGGTTATGGCGCAACAGCACATACGACCACGCAGACCAAGTTGGGTGTTGTCTCTATGGGGTATGCCGATGGAATCCCACGCATTGCAAAAAATGTCGGAGTTTTTATAGATGGCAAAAAAGCACCAATTATTGGGCGCATTTCCATGGATCAATTTGTCGTTGATTTAGGAGCTGATTCCACGGCGGTTTCTGGGGATTGGGTGATTGTTTTCGGTGATGGCTCGCATGGCGAGTACACCGCCGATGATTGGGGTACCGCATCGTTATCAATTAATTATGAAATCGTCACACGAATCGGCCCACGAGTGCCTAGAATCTATGCACCTCATGTCTACTAATAATGCAGCGCTGCACGTCGAGAGAGTCAATGTCTCCTTCGGCGGTCTTCGGGCTTTACATGATGTCTACCTAGAAGTTGGCAAGAACGAAGTTGTTGGATTAATTGGTCCTAATGGCGCCGGTAAGACAACTTTGTTCAATGCACTATGCGGATTAGTTACACCAGATTCTGGCGAGTTCTATCTAAATGGCAAGAAGAGTGATTTTCCAAAACCACACGAATTGGTTGATTTAGGAATTGCCCGCACATTGCAAGGCGTTGGGTTATTTGGCGACTTAACAGTTTTAGAAAATGTCATGATTGGTGCCCAAAAGTTTTCACGCTCTGGATTAATTTCAGCTGGTTTAGGTTTGAATACTCGAGATGAAAAGCAATTAAAAGAACGGGCAATGCACTATCTCGAAAATGTTTACGCTAGTAAACTAGCTGATCGTCGAGCAAACACTTTGTCATATCCAGACACAAAACGCGTTGCAATTGCGCGAGCTCTTGTTAGCGAACCGAAGATTCTTATGCTCGACGAACCTGCAGGAGGATTAGGTCCTCAAGATATTGAGTGGATGAACCTTTTAATCAGGAACCTCACTGCTCAAATGTCAGTTTTAATCGTTGAACACCATATGGATGTAATCATGACTGTTTGCAGCAAGTTATATGTCCTTAATTTTGGAGAAGTAATTGCAAGCGGTAGCGCCGAAAGTGTGCGGAGAGATCCTGCTGTTATCGCTGCGTATTTAGGAACAGGTGCCTAATGAGTTTGCGTATTGAGAATTTATCGGTGCACCACGGAGCTATCCATGCTGTTAATGACATTTCATTTACAGTTCCCAAAGGACAGTTAGCAGCATTAATCGGAGCAAACGGTGCTGGAAAAACAACTTTACTGCGCACTCTTTCGGGTCTGACTAAATCATCACACGGTACAGCGCACTGGAACTCATTAAATCTGCTTCAGAGTAAGCCAGAAAATTCAGTCCGAAATGGAGTTTCGCATGTTTCAGAAGGTAAGTCAGTAATTCCAGAGTTAACCGTTGAAGAGAATTTAGAAATTGGGGCGCTTTGGCGGCGAAATAGGAAAGAGATGATCGAATCAAAGAAGTCGGTTATTGAAATTTTTCCACGACTAGGCGAAAGGTTGTCTCAAAGAGCTGACACCCTGTCCGGTGGAGAACGTCAGATGTTGGCACTTAGCCGCTCACTGATGTCAAAGCCCGAACTATTATTACTTGACGAGCCATCACTCGGACTCGCACCATTAGTAGTTGAGCAGATTTTTCAATCAATCCGCGAGTTAACCACTTCTATGGGAATAACCGTTCTGCTAGTTGAGCAAAATGCTATGGGCGCACTGAAGATAGCCGATGTCGGAATTGTTTTAAATTTAGGTAAAGTTGCTGTTTCTGGAAGTGCTTCCACACTTATGGCTGACCCGCAGGTACGTGCTGCTTATTTGGGGTATTAATTATGTTTCAAATACTAAACACCTTCTTAATTGGAATTACCTCTGGATCAATTTATGCATTAATGGCAATTTCAATGGTTTTGGTCTGGCGCAGCACCAGAGTTGTAAATTTTGCCCAAGCCGGGATGGCACTCCTATCAACTTATTTCGGTTACGAAGTTGTTAATCGTTTTGATTCTTATTGGTTGGCACTTCCGGTGGCGATGATCTCAGGCGCTGTGGTTGCGGCCTTTATCGAGTTGGTTTTTATGCGCGTATTGCTCAAACATAGCAATAGTGGCCCCATCGCGAGCATTGCACCAATTATTGCCACACTTGGATTACTAGGACTCATAAAAGCTTTCATTGGATTCTTTTGGGGAAATCAAGATGTAAATATTGAATCACCTCTTTCTACTGTTGGTTTTAGTATAGGAACTCAGACACTTTCTCTGTCACCCATGAAACTCCTAATTCTCATCGCGGTCTCAATGCTTTTATTAGTGCTTACATTCGTTTTTCAAAAAACAAATATTGGACTTGCTTTAAGAGCGTCTGCCTATGCTCCTGAGATTTCTCGCTTGGCTGGCATAAAAGTTGACCTAGTCCGTACTTTTGGTTGGGCATTAGCTGGTGCTGCGGGAGGAGCTGCCGGAATGTTACAAACAGCAAATGGAAATGGAGCATTGTCTCCTGACTCATTAGAATTTTCATTGCTACTTGCATTTGGATTTATTGCAGCTGTAATTGGTGGCCTGGATAGTTTACTTGGTGCAGTTTTTGGTGCGCTGCTCCTAGGTTTAGTTTTAGCATTTGTACTTACTTATGTCGGTGGATCTTTAGTTTTCATCACCGCATTTGTCTTATTGTTAGTTGTGCTAATAGTAAGACCTGCAGGGTTAATTTCTCAGAAGGCAGGTCGCCGTGCATAACTTGAAAGCTTCTAATATTTCTCGTTTTTTCGGCTTCATTTTGTTTGGAGTCATCCTGCTCATTGTGGGTAATTCCGTTGATGAACTACGTGTTTATCAAGGCGCTACAGTCGCGATGTATGTAGTTGCAATTTCTTCAATCATTTTGCTCACTGGATATTCGGGGCAAGTTTCACTTGGTCATGGAGCGTTGCTTGCCGTTGGTGGATATGGTGCGGCGTTGTTACGCAATAATTTCAATGCACCTGTCTGGTTGTGTTTTGCTGGCGCCGTTTTGTTGGCTGCGTTATGGGGTGCACTATTGGGTGCAACTGCAGCACGACTTTCTGGGCCGTATCTAGCCGGAACAACTTTGGCGCTTGCCGTAGGTCTTCCATCTATTGCCAACCAATTCAAATTCCTAGGTGGCGAACAAGGTTTAATCTTTGATATTGGATTACCCCCAGCATCCCTTGGTGAGATGTTTTCCTTATACAAGTGGTTTTTCTGGATCGCCTCTCTTGCAGCCCTTATTTCAATGTGGTGGTTACAAAATCTGCTTCGATCCCGGTATGGGCGGGTCTGGCGGGCAATTCGGACACAGAGCATTGCCGCCGAGCTAGCTGGCATTCACGTGGCACGCTCAAAAATCCTTGCCTTCACCGTCAGCGCTGGCCTGGCTGGCCTTGCCGGCGCCCTGTTATCGATGACCATAAGCACCGTCTCACCTGGCGCTTTCCCCTTAACTCTCTCATTCGCCCTTGCGACAGGCGCAGTCATATCTGGCGTAACTACCCTTGGAGGCGTCATTATTGGGGCAGTGACATTGGTGGCAATCCCTGAAATTGCCGATTCGATAGCTCATCGAATCGGTGCTTCAGAGAATGTAACTAACAACTTGCCGGGATTACTGGTGAGTGGGTTATTAATTTTGACTGTTCTCTTCGTTCCGAACGGACCGGTTGAACAGATGAAGCACAGAAAAAAAGTTCATATCTAAACATCCCGCAAGGGCCCTCGATGGAAGGAAAAACATGATCGGAAAGAATCGTCGGAAGCTAAGTGTTGCTTCTGCGGTAATTGCTGCAGGTAGCTTGTTGTTAACAGCTATGCCAGCACAGGCTGCAGAACCAGGACTCACCGCTTCATCAATCAAGTTAGGAATCACAATTCCAATGACTGGAATTGCCTCACCTGGTTATAACAAGATTCCAGGCGCAATGAAAGCCTACTTTGAATATGTTAATGCAAATGGTGGCGTCAATGGACGAAAAATCACTCTCGTTGTTAAAGACGATCAGTACATTCCTACTCTTGCGGTAGCTAAGGCAAATGAATTAATCCTTAAGGACAAGGTTTTTGCACTTATTGGAACGCTAGGAACTGCGAGCAATAAAGCAATTGCGCGCTCTGCGCAGTTGAAGACTCGCGGAATTCCTGCACTCTTTGTAAATACAGGATTTAGTGGCTTCGCTGATAAGAAGGCCTATCCAACCTCATTCTCACTTTTGCCTTCATACCAAATGGAAGCAAAGGTTATTGGTAAGTATTTAGATGAAAACTTTGCAGGCAAAAAGGTCGCCTTGCTGTATCAGGATGACGACTTTGGTGTCGATGCGCTTAATGGTTTCAAGCAGGCAAAGATTGATTTTGCAATCAAGATTCCATATGCATCTGGATCACAAGGCGTGGCCGGTGTTGCTGGTACTTGGATTACGAAGCTACAAGCTGCAGCACCAGATGTTGTAGTTCTCTTCGGTGTATCAAGTGCAACAGCAGCAGCTTTGGGTAATGCGTACGCATACAAGTACGCACCAAAGTGGATTTTGGGCTCAGTCGGTGGAGATGCCGTAACGCTTGCAGCAAATAAAGTGCCACCAGTATTCCTTGCAGGTGCTAAGGGTCTTTCATTTGCACCATCACCAGCAGATGCAACTGATGAGTACATCAAAATGTTTATGGATGTAAACGCCACTTATAACAAGGGCGTTGCATTCGATAACAACATTGTTGCAGGAATGACTTCAGCATTCTTGGCTGTTCAGGCCATTAAGTCAGCTGGACCAAACCTAACTCGTAAGGGTTTAATCGCTGCAATTGAAAAGAATGGTGCAACTTTTGCTAACCCAGGGTTAACACCACTCGGATTCTCAAGCACTAGCCATGTTGGTGCAACCGGATATTGGATTGGTACCTATGACACTTCCGGTGCACTAAAGCCAGATGGTGGCAAGTACACCGTTTATACAACTGATTCAGGAAATGGGCCTGTAGTTCTCTCGACTTACAAGCGTCCTGCTATGCCAGCGAAAGGACTACCCAACTAATGAAAAGTAATTCAATAAAGAAGCGCTTCATTGCACTTGCAGCTACCGCTGCATTAATCACAGGTGTAACTACAGTCGTTCCAGCTCAAGCAGCAGATCCATCATGTTCAACTGCGGCATACGTAACTACTTGTGTGGGAGCAACATCAGATACAGCTCCTTACATGTTTATTACTACTGCAGCATTTAACGGAACAGTTCTGTTGTGGTCTCATGGACTACGACCTAACGTTGATATTCCTGCAGGTATTCCTGGTTACGGTGGTTATAAAGTAACTAACACTCCAGAGCCAGCTCCAAACGGTGATAAGGCGGTTATTTCCGCACTTCTTGCTCAAGGATATGGAATCGCTGGTTCAGGATTTTCTCGTCAAGGAGTCAACGTTCAACAGGCAGTTGCTGCAAATGTTGAGCTCATTGGAATTTTCAAGAAAAAGCACCCAACAACTGAGAAAGTTGTTGCTTGGGGACAATCTCTTGGAACTTTGATTTCTCAGACTTTGGCTGAAAAGCATCCAGAACTTGTTGATTCAGTTGCTTTGCTTTGCCCAGCAACCGCTCCAACAGACGCACTGATTTCATACTTCGGTGATTTCATGTGGGGATTCAAAACTTTCTTTGATCCATCAATCGTTGGATTTGGATACGCACCTGGAGCAGCTGGATACGCGCAATCAATGGGCGATTTGGTCAAGTTCTTTACCGCACTTGGTAAATTGCAAGCCGGTCTCTCATCTGGTGCATGGCCAGATACATCAAGTGCGGCAGGTAAAGCGCTTGAAAAGGCAGGAGTTCCTTCACGAAGTGCTCTTACGCTGATCGGCATCATGGCTGGTGTTCCACTACGAAGTGAAAATATTGACGGAACATCTGGCCCAGCTGGACTAGAGCAGACATTCCCACTCGCAATCGCACCTGCGGTTGCTGTCTTGCAAAATGCAGGAACAGTGGGACTTGCTGAAGTTCTATTGATGGCAGATGGTGAAGCTCAAGCTGGTGGAATTGTTTTTGATAATACAAAGACAGATTACGCTGCTCGAGTCGATGCTGATAAAGATGTCTATTCATTCGCACTCAGTGGAAACACTGCTGTCAATTCTATGCTTGATGTTCTAGCGGCATCACCACGCGTGACCGCTTCAGCTGATGCAACAGCAAAGGTTAAAACCCTTCTTTCTGTTGAAGGCACAATCAAGCACCCAACTGTTCTACTTACTACTGAGGCGGATCAATTTACGGTCGCCGGAGCCGGTCAGTGGATGATTGATAAGTACGCAGATCAATATGCAGCCGAAAAGGCGAAGGCAATGTTTGACTCAAGAAAGAGTCGTGCATATGTAACGCCAACCGTTAAATTGGTAGCTCTATGGGAAAAAACTGCTGCTAAATACACGAAGTTCACTGCAACTGGATCACCAGATCTAAGTGCTACTCGCGGTGCCGGAACTGGTCACTGTAAGTACACACCTGCTCAATACGTGACAGTTGCAAAGATGGCAGCAAATGCTGCTACAAATGGGAAGTTCCCAACAGGCGGAATAGTTACTTCAACTGCCCGCAAAGTTGGACTTTCCTATGACAACAAGTTCCGAGTGCCTCTCTTTAAGTCACTTGAGTAACTAAAAGCGTCAGATGACTAAAGGCCTCGGGAAACCGGGGCCTTTAGTCATCTACTACTCTTAACTTATTATGAACTATCACGAGTCGCTTTCGGCAATAGTTTCTGTAGCTGAAGAAATGCATCAACTTGGCATGCGTGTGTCTTCTCATTTAAAAGCTGGTGATTTAATTCTCGTAAATGGCCCACTAGGGGCGGGCAAAACAGTATTGGCACAAGGTGTTGGAGCAGGCCTTGGAATAACCGGAATAACTTCTCCTACATTTGTTATCTCACGTGTTCACAAAGCATCAGTCCCGTTCATTCATGTTGATGCATATCGGTTACTAGATTCTGAAAATCCCAATCTCTACCTTGATGATTTAGATCTAGATATTGCTGGCTCAATTACCCTGATTGAATGGGGTGGCGCAGAATCCGCTCGCCTTAGTCAAGATCGACTAGAAATTACAATTGATAGAAGCGAAGATATTAGAAAAGTTGAGATCACACCGATAGGGCCGCGATGGGCAGGGTTTTCGTTGTGAGTAAAGTTTTGGCGATTGATACTTCAACATCACGTACATCTGTAGCAATCATCGATGGTGACACCGTTGTGTTTAGCGGTTTTCGGGATGGCGCTACCGCACATGGACCTTCGCTACCTGCATTAGTCCAAGAAGCGTTAGCGGTCAGTGAAGTAAATGAAGTTGTCGTTGGCATGGGTCCTGGTCCATTTACGGGACTCCGCGTTGGAATTGCATTTGCGCAAAGTTTTGCTTTAGCTCGCGAAATACCAGTACGTGGAGTGTGTTCGCTAGATGCTATCGCTGCGCAGATCGACGAGAAGGATTTCATTATTACTGTTGATGCAAGGCGCAAAGAAGTTTATTGGGCTAGATACAAAGATGGAGTGCGTGTTGGGGAACCAGCGGTTGATTTCCCAGCTGATGTTACTGGTGCACCGATACATGCAGATCTATTTCCGGATATGCGGTCACTAGTTGCTTTTCCTGGTGATATTACTGAGCCAATTTATTTGCGCAGACCGGATGCAGTTGCAACGGTGGACAGATGATTACCTATCGCGAAGCAAACGCTTTTGATCTTTCAGTTTTTGTTTCTTTGGATAAAGAGTTGTTTCCATACTCACCATGGTCTGCGTCCCAATACAAAGAAGAGTTTTCGAGCCCAACCCGCCATTTTGTTGTTGCCATTGATGAGACTGAGAGCATCGTTGGCTACGCAGGAGTCTTTGCGCCAGGGGCGGTAGAAGCCGACATTTTGACTGTGGGTGTTGTGCCAGCTCATCGTGGAAAAGGTATTGCTAAAGCACTTATGGCCTTGATTACTGATTGGGCTAAAGCGCAAGGGTCAACTGCGATGATGCTTGAAGTAAAGACAGATAACCATGAAGCAATAGGTCTTTATGAATCATTAGGGTATTCCACACTAAATATCCGCAAAGATTATTTTGGTGCTGGTCTTAATGCACAAGTAATGCGATTGGAGCTTTCATGAGTGAGCCAATTGTTTTAGGTATCGAAACCTCCTGCGATGAAACCGCGGTAGGTATTGTTCGTGGGCGCACACTACTTGCCAACGTCATTGCATCTAGCGTTGAAGAACATGCACGTTTCGGGGGAGTTGTACCTGAAATTGCAAGCCGGGCACATTTAGAAGCAATGATTCCAACATTGCATCAAGCCCTTAAAGATTCAAAAATTTCCTTAAAGGATATCGATGCGGTTGCCGTAACAGGTGGGCCAGGATTAGTTGGCGCACTTTTGGTAGGCGTTGGATCTGCAGCAGGTCTTGCACTTGGTTTAAATAAACCAATTTATGCAGTCAATCATTTAGCTGCTCATGTCAGTGTTGATTCGTTGACACACAGCAATCCATTGGATCCAACTATTGCGTTACTAGTTAGTGGTGGTCACTCATCACTATTGCAGGTAGATGACATCACTGGATCAATTACAAAACTTGGCGAAACTATGGATGATGCTGCGGGAGAAGCATTTGACAAAATCGCACGAGTAATGAAATTAGGATTTCCCGGAGGTCCTGCAATCGATAAGTTGGCACATGATGGCGATGCAAACGCAATTGATTTTCCACGCGGCTTAACAACATCAAATGATTGGCAGACCAGGCCATTTGATTTCTCATTTTCTGGGCTAAAGACAGCGGTTGCTAGATATCTAGAGGCAACACCTGACTACAAAAAGAGCGATGTTGCAGCCTCTTTCCAAGAAGCAATCGTTGATGTTTTGTTATTGAAAGCTGTCGCTGCGTGTAAACAATCGGGGATTGATTCACTTGTTATTGCAGGTGGGGTAGCGGCTAACTCGAGGCTTCGAGCCGTTGCCCAAGAACGCTGCGATAAGGCGGGGATTCAGCTGAGGGTTCCTAGCCCAGGGTTGTGTACTGATAACGGGGCGATGGTCGCCGCTCTTGGATCCCTAATGGTTTCAGCAGGCCGCAGGCCCAGCCCAGCGGCTTTTGACGCTGATTCCAGCCTGCCTGTAACCACCGTTTCTCTCTAAATCCTCAATTTGCCGTGCGAGTAAGGCACGCCTAGAGTTTGCGTTAGCACTCACGACCCGAGTCTGCTAACTCAGGCCGCACGAGCAACACAACCAATAGGTAAGAACATAGAAGGAGTCAACCCAATGGCAATTAAGCCACTAGAAGATCGCATCGTTATCAAGACAAATGAGGCTGAAACAACAACAGCGTCAGGTCTTGTTATTCCAGATACTGCAAAAGAGAAGCCACAAGAGGGCACTGTCATTGCAGTAGGCCCAGGTCGCTTTGACGATGGCGTACGCGTTCCAATGGATGTCAAAGTTGGCGATGTAGTTCTTTACAGCAAGTACGGCGGAACTGAAATCAAGCATGGTGGAGAAGATCTACTTGTTCTTTCAGCTCGCGACATTCTCGCTGTAATCGAGAAGTAAATGGGAAAAAGTCTTCAATTCGACGAGCAAGCACGCCGTGCCATGGAGCGCGGTGTCAATATTCTTGCTGACACAGTAAAGGTAACTCTTGGGCCTAAGGGTCGCAATGTTGTTATCGGTAAATCTTTTGGTGCGCCAATCATCACTAATGATGGTGTGACAATTGCAAAAGAGATCGAATTATCGGATCCTGCTGAAAACATGGGTGCTCAGTTAGTTAAAGAAGTTGCGACGAAGACAAATGATGTCGCAGGTGATGGAACTACAACAGCAACTGTTTTGGCACAAGCAATGGTTAAAGAAGGACTTCGTAACCTTGCAGCTGGCGCACAGCCAATGGATATTAAGCAGGGCATCGAAGCAGCCGTAGCAGCGGTTTCCGAAAAATTGCGCTCGCAGGCAACTCCAGTTAATGGAAAGCCACAGATTGCTGATGTTGCAACTATTTCTGCACAAGATCGCGCTATTGGCGAGTTAATTGCTGAAGCTATGGATCGTGTTGGTAAAGATGGAGTTATTACAGTTGAAGAAGCATCTACAACTGGACTTGATCTTGAATTTACTGAAGGAATGCAGTTCGACAAGGGTTACATTTCTCCGTATTTCGTAACCAATCAAGATCGCATGGAAGCAATTCTGGAAGATGCTTACGTATTGATTTCTGGCAACAAGATTTCAGCTTTGTCAGATCTTCTGCCATTGCTTGAAAAGGTTGCCCAGGCTTCAAAGCCACTATTGATTATCGCTGAAGACATCGAAGGTGAAGCTCTTTCAACACTTGTTGTTAACCGCATGCGCGGCGTCTTTGCATCAGTTGCTGTGAAGGCACCTGGCTTCGGAGATCGCCGTAAGGCAACTCTGCAGGACATCGCAGTTCTTACAGGTGGACAGGTAATTTCCTCAGAGCTCGGAATGAAACTTGAAAGCGTAACTCTTGAAGATCTAGGTAAGGCTCGTCGCATCGTTGTTACAAAGGATGCAACAACCATCGTTGATGGAGCAGGCGATAAGGCTGCTGTTGCTGCACGTGTTTCCGAACTTCGCAAGGAAATCGAAAACAGTGACTCATCCTGGGACAAGGAAAAACTACAGGAGCGTCTTGCCAAGCTTGCAGGTGGAGTATGCGTAATCAAGGTTGGCGCACATACTGAAGTTGAATTGAATGAAAAGAAGCACCGTCTTGAGGATGCAATCTCTGCAACTCGAGCCGCTGTTGAAGAAGGAATCGTTGTTGGTGGAGGCGCAGCACTTGTGCATGCAGCTGACGTCCTAGAAGGCGATCTTGGATTCACTGGCGATAAGGCTGTAGGTGTTCGTTTAGTTCGCAAGGCATGTGACGAACCACTTCGTTGGATCGCAGAAAATGCAGGACTTGAAGGCTACGTAGTAGTTGCAAAGGTTCGCGCAATGAAGCACAACGAGGGCTTTAACGCTGCAACAGATGTTTACGGTGATCTTGCTGCGGATGGAGTTATCGATCCAGTTAAGGTAACTCGTTCTGCATTAGCAAACGCTGCATCAATTGCTGCAATGTTCATTACTACTGAAGCAGTTGTATACGACAAGCCAGCAGAACAAGCTGCAGCTGATGCTGCAGGTGGACACGGACATTCACATGGTCCAGGTGGACACTCTCACTAATTCACGAAAGAAAAAAGCCCCGCAGAATTATCTGCGGGGCTTTTTTCTTATCCTCGATGAGAAGGAACGCCTATGATGCGTGTGAAATATCTGGTGTGCTGTCCTTACCAATAATGGCGAGGCGATCATCTTCAGATAGTCCTCCCCAAATTCCGTATGGTTCTTGAACTGCGAGCGCGTGTGCGCGGCATGCGGCAATTACCGGGCATGATGCGCAGACAGCTTTTGCAGTATTTTCACGATTGCGTCGACGCGGACCACGCTCTCCATCAGGATGAAAAAACATCTCTGAAGGCAGGTCGCGGCATGAACCCTGGTACTGCCATTCCCATTCATCAGCAACGGGACGGGGTAAGCGTGAAATTTCGGCCATGGGCATACAGTACAACCGCGCCATAGGTTGTTCAAGTAGCAACGCTCCAAAGGTTGTTCAGAAGGTGTTTTCGGGTGGTGAGTTAGCCCACTTCACGCCACGATTACCCCATGGAGCAGGAGTTGTTAACGGTGGCCGCGGTCGCCCGCCGGATCGGCGTAGCCCCTGCAACTCTTCGCACCTGGGACCGACGATATGGCCTTGGTCCTTCTATCCACGAAGCGGGCGAGCACCGCCGATACTGCCCAAAGGATCTAGCCATTCTGACCGCGATGCGTAAGTTGATTACCGCCGGTGTTTCACCAGCAGAAGCTGCGCAGCAAGCAAAAAATTTCAAAGGCAAGATTTCAGTCGAACACATTGTAGATAATTTTGAAGTTCGCGAAGATCTGGTTGAAGCACTACATGCAGCATCTAAGTCGTTGGATAAAAATTTTATTGAAGATGCGCTCAGACGAGACATTGAAAAGTATGGAGTCATAGCCGCATGGTCTGAAGTTATTGTTCCGCTTTTGTTTTTAGTTGGTGATGAGTGGGAGAAAACTCAGACCGGTATTGAAGTTGAACATTTGTTGACAGAGATTCTGAAATCTGTTTTTCGTGAGAAATCCACGACACTCACTGAACCCTGTAATCCGCGGCCAGTATTGCTGGCATCTGTGGGTGAAGAGATGCACTCGTTAGCGTTGCATGCATTGGCATCGGCGTTGGCAGAGAAGAATATTTCAACATATTTTCTGGGAGCACGAACACCATTGGAAGCTCTCAATGGCGTGATTACACGTTCTGCACCACCAGCAATTTTCCTGTGGGCACAATTACCTCATAACGGTGATCCTCGTTTTTACACTGATATTCCAGCGATACGACCTGCGCCTCGTGTCATCATTGGAGGGCCCGGTTGGGGCATTGAATCTGATTGCCCAGTAGCCCATGTCACCGATTTATCCCAAGCCTGTGCTGAAATTGAGCGTGCAGTAGGCCTCTAAAGCCCCGATAGACTTTGCCCTTCGATATACACAAGGGGGCCAAGTGAGCGATACAGATAAGGTCGCAATGCTTGGCCTGACCTACGATGATGTGCTTTTGCTCCCCGATGCATCCGATGTAGTGCCTTCAGAAGTCAGCACCGTTACGCAGTTAACTCGTAATATTTCAATCGCAGTTCCGCTTGTTTCTTCGGCAATGGATACTGTTACAGAATCTGAAATGGCTATTGCAATGGCAAAGGCCGGCGGAATCGGAATCATTCACCGTAATCTTCCAATTGATGCTCAAGTAACCCACGTTAAATTAGTTAAGAATGTTGGACTAGCAGGAGCTGCCGTAGGTGTTGGCGATGATGGTTTTGCTCGCGCACAAGCTTTAATCGAAGCAGGGGTTGATGTAGTTGTCGTGGATACTGCACACGGTCACCACCGCGCTGTACTAGATGCGATTGCTCGAATTAAAAAGTTTTCTCCAACGACCGAAATCATTGGTGGCAATGTTGCAACACGAGCAGGTGCGCAGGCGTTGATCAACGCCGGTGCAGATGCGGTAAAGGTTGGGGTCGGCCCAGGATCAATTTGTACAACTCGAATTGTTGCAGGCGTAGGCGTTCCGCAGCTAACAGCAATTCTTGAAGCATCAAAGGCTTGTAACAAAGCCGGTATCCCGTTAATCGCAGATGGTGGATTGCAGTATTCAGGTGACATTGTTAAAGCACTTGTAGCTGGAGCAAACTCCGTAATGCTTGGATCACTTCTTGCAGGTTGTGAAGAATCTCCAGGCGAATTAATTGAGATCAACGGCATTAAGTACAAGGCATACCGCGGCATGGGTTCATTAGGTGCGATGCAGTCACGCGGTGAACAAAAATCGTATTCAAAGGATCGCTATATGCAAGACGATGTTTTATCTGAAGACAAACTTGTGCCTGAAGGTATTGAAGGCAAAGTTGCATTCCGTGGCTCTGTAGCAGAAGTAGTTCATCAATTGATAGGTGGCCTTCGTTCAGGTATGGGATACGCAGGTGCACCAGATATCGAAACTTTGCGTCGCGAAGGTCGTCTAATTCAAATTACTGCAGCAGGGTTGCAGGAAAGCCATCCACATGATGTGGCACATGTTGCTGATGCTCCTAATTACCAGAAGAAGGGCCGCTAATGAATAACATCGAAATCGCACCTGGAAAACGTGCCCGTACCGCGTACTCTTTTGATGACATCGCGATAGTGCCTAGCCGTCGTACGCGCGATCCTGAAAATGTCTCTACTTCATGGCAAATTGATGCCTACAAATTTGAATTACCTATGATGGCTGCGCCAATGGATTCAGTTGTTTCACCTGAAACCGCAATTGCAATTGGAAAGCTTGGTGGATTAGGTGTTTTGAACCTTGAAGGATTGTGGACCCGATATGAGGATCCCCGGATTCCGCTGGGTGAAATCGCATCAATGCCAGATAAGAATGCAACCAAGCGCATGCAAGAAATTTACAGCGCTCCGATACGTCCAGAATTAATCAAGGAACGAATCCAGCAAATTCGAGACGCTGGAGTAACTGTTGCAGCTTCATTGTCACCTGCTCGTACCGCAGAATTTCACAAAGCAGTTATTGCAGCCGGAGTAGACATTTTTGTTATCCGTGGCACGACAGTTTCAGCAGAACATGTTGCGTCAGAAAATGAAGCGCTAAATCTTAAGAAGTTCATTTATGAGTTAGATGTACCTGTAATTGTTGGTGGCGTTGCAACATCAACGGCAGCGCTGCACTTAATGCGCGCCGGTGCTGCAGGAGTCTTAGTTGGTTTTGGTGGCGGTGCAACACATACAACTCGCAAGGTATTAGGTGTAGAAGTACCAATGGCATCTGCAGTGGCA
>WLCR01000050.1 GCA_009705235.1 Actinomycetota bacterium
GATCTTCTTATAACCAATAGCTTTTAGTAATGGAATTCTATAAGCAGTCTTCATGAAATACTGCGAAATTTTTGCAAGAATTCGTGCATCTAGACTTGGTGGAAACTTTCGCGGTGGTTGTTCATGCCATAAACCAGCTGGGGCTAATGCAGTAACACTTAAGACATTATCCGGAGCAACCGCTGCCATCTCTAATGCGATCCATCCTCCAAGAGAGTTTCCAGCAACGTGCATAGTTTCAACACCTACTTGAGAAACCATGTAATCAACTATCGCCTGAGCAAGAGAGTGAGGATCCATTTCTTCATCCTCGCTAAGTGGTGCGTCACCATGTCCCGGCAGGTCAATGGCATACACCGTAAAATTTTCAATTAACTGTGGAACGAGGCTCTTCCAAATGTTGCCCGCTGAACCCAATCCATGCACAAGTACTAGTGCGGGGTTATTCAGGTCTTGCGTATAACGATGGGAGCTAACTGGCATTTTAGTATCTGTGCTTTTCTGTCTCGTTTGGATGTGCCTTGCACACCGCTTTCCAAATAACATCTGGTTCAAAACCTGCAGCCAAAGCTTCGTTCACGCTCTTGCTACCTAATTCAGATAGAGCGATATCTGCCGAAAATGAAGGAGCCCATGCATCACCAAATGACAAGGTGATCCGTTCGCGCAGATCAGAGATTCGCAATTGAAGTGATTGCTTCTGCTTGTGTACGCGACTGCGCAGGACTAATGGGATGAAGAGCCTGTCCGATTAGCCAACGCGTTGCCAATTCGCCTTTTTCATTGCCTAACATGTGACCCATGGCAATCGAAAATGCTTTCCACAGCGTGTCGTTTTGTGCCGATAATGCAAACGCCAATGAGTCGGTGTCTTGTGAGCGCATTGCTGCTAATGCTTTGTCCCCAGATATTTCGATTGAGATTAGTTCCAAAGCAGAAGCTGCATTGGGGGCTACCTGGGCAATTTCAACAAGCCGTTGCATTTCAAATTCACATAAGGCGCGTATGACGCTGTCCTTGTCGCGATAATGGTTATACAAAGTTGCACGAGAAACTTCCGAAACATCCGCAATTTCAATCATGGACATCTTTTTTAAACCAGTAGTCGCAATTAACTGCTTTGTTGCCTCAAGAATTGCGTTCTGTGTACGGCGGTGAGTTGCTACTTGTGGCGCGTACTTATTAAGCGGCATCGACAACAGTGAGAGTTACGCCCTCACGGCTCTTGAGCTCTGCAGAAACATCGCTGAATACACCGGACAGAGAAAGTCCCAACGCGACGCAAATTGCATTCAATAATTCAGAGGAAGCCTCTTTTTGACCGCGCTCGACCTCTGATAAGTATCCAAGGGATACTCGTGCATCACGAGCAACATCACGCAATGTGCGACCTTGCGCGGTGCGTGCAGCACGAAGGGTTTGACCAATAGCTTCACGAACTAGAACCATTGTCATACTCCCTTCGATTGTCGATCTCTTAATGTCTTGTCTATGAACGATGTCTAAGGATACGCGCAAAGGTGGCAATCGCGCTTGATGTAGCTGCGTTTCGCACAGATTCACGGTCTCCGGAAAGGGCTAATTCGATTGTGTGGCTGATTGGGCCTTCGATGGCTACCCACACAACGCCCACCGGATAACCATCTAGCGGGTTTGGACCAGCAACTCCGGTTGTACCAATACCCCATGTTGTCCCAAAGGATGTGATTGCACCTTTTGCCATTGCAACTGCAACCTCTTCGCTGATCACAGTATGTTTTTGAATAAGCGCTGGATCAACGTTGAGATGAGAAACTTTAATTTCATCTCGATAGGCAGTTGTTCCACCAACAAATACATCAGATGCCCCAGCAATTGTAACAATCGCAGAACTTACAGATCCTGCAGTGAGAGATTCAGCGGTACTTATTGTTTCTCCACGCTGGCGCAGATGATCAACGATCTCGGCGGCAAAGCCAAGAATCTCATTTGATAACGCCATCTGCATGACCTTTCTTAAATCACGATTTGTTCGTAAACGCAGATTTTACATAATACGCACCAGTTACGATAGTGAGTATCACTGCAATATACATAAAACCATCTCGGAACCAATAAAGATTTGAGCCTAATGGCAGCACATAGAAGCCAACACCAAAATTCTGCATCGTGGCCTTAATCTTGCCACCTTTGTTAGCTGGTATAACTCCCTTTTTGATGACAGATAGACGAAACAGAGTAATGCCTATTTCTCGGAACAAAATCACAGATGTAATCCACCAAGGCATTCTTCCTAGGACTGACAAGGAAACCATTGCGGTGCCGATCATGAATTTATCCGCAACTGGATCTAGAAACTCGCCAAATTTAGTAATTGTGCCGCGACTTCTGGCTAACTTTCCATCTAGCACATCTGACATTCCAAGGAGAAAGAAAACGCACCAGGAGATGTATTGCCATGTCGGGTCGTCGCCACCATTTTTGAAAAGTGTATAAGCACCTACTGGAACAAACAGTAAGCGCATAACCGTGATGAAGTTAGGAGTTAAGAAGGCTGGAAGTTTCATAGTGGACTAGCTACCAGGTCTGCGCCCATCGAATCTATTACTACGGCGTCAACATATTCTCCGACTTTGAAATTAGTTCCAATAAAAGATGTTGTGCCATCTACTTCGGGTCCCTGATGAGCTGCGCGACCTTCTTGCAGCTCCTCATCCTCAATCAGAACTCGAACATTCTCGCCAATTCGAGCTTGTGCTCGTAGTGACACCATTTCATCGGCTAAGGAAGATAGCGTTTCAACCCGCTGGGCGATCAGATCTGCATCTACTTTGTCTGAAAGATTAAGTGCTTCCGTGTTGTCTTCATCTGAATAACCAAATACCCCGACGGCATCTAACTTTGCCTTAGTAATAAAGTCAGCTAGATCATCGAAATCTTCTTGAGTTTCACCTGGAAAACCAACAATAAAGTTTGAGCGAATTCCTGCCTCTGGTGATACCGCGCGAACTTGGCTAATCAAATGTAAAAACTTTTCACTATCTCCAAAGCGTCGCATTCTGCGTAGCACTGTTGGACTGGTGTGCTGAAAGGATAAGTCGAAGTACGAAGCTGTCTTGTCTGTTGCAATCATGGCTTGGATCAAAGTTGGGCGCATTTCGGCTGGCTGTAAATAAGAAAGGCGCACCCGTTCAACGCCAGGCAATGAAGCGATATCTGGCAAAATCTTTTCCATCAATTGCAGATCACCTAGATCTTTTCCATAGGAAGTCGTGTTTTCGCTGACCAAAAACAATTCAGATACACCATTTTCAGCAAGCCAGCGTGCTTCCTTAATGATGTCAGTTGGGCGTCTAGATATAAATGAGCCACGAAAGTATGGGATGGCGCAAAAAGAACAACGTCGATCGCAACCCGATGCAATCTTTAACGGAGCCCAAGGCGCGCTACCCAAACGTTTTCTCGAAAACTCTTCACTTTCACGGGCATCTGCGCGATCAACTGGCGCAATTGGTAACAACGCACGGCGGTCTCGCGGAACGTGCGCCTTATGAGAATCTCCAGCAATGATTGATTGCAAGCGCGCGGAAATATCCTTGTAATCATCAAATCCCAAAATTGCATCTGCTTCGGGAAGAGCCTCTGCTAATTCATTTCCGTAGCGCTCAGCCATGCATCCAACAGCAACAACTGCGCGCGTTACCCCATGACCCTTAAGTGAATTAGCCTCAAGTAAGGCGTCTACAGAATCTTTCTTTGCAGATTCGATAAAACCACATGTGTTTACCAGTGCAACCTCTGCTGTTTCAACATCATCTACAAGGGTCCAACCATCGGCAGCTAAACGTCCTGCAAGTTCTTCGGAATCTACTTCGTTGCGTGCGCATCCAAGAGTGACTACTGCAACGGTGCGCTTCATTTGCGCGATCTTACCGTGTTTGTGGCTATTAAGAATCTACTCCGTACGACACGCTAACAACTTCCCCATCGACTCCGATTGAATCGGCTTTCTTACCATTGACAGTTAAATCCACACCACCCGCGTTGCCGATTTTTACATTAAGTGAAACATCAGTGGTAAAGGTTTTGGTGCTGCCTTGCGAAATTTGCCCACTAAACAATGTCCGCCCTGCTGCATCAGATACGAAGAGCCAACTCTTTGCACGGACCGCAGAGATGACTAGTTCTACCCCAGTACCTGTTGAAATAGTGGCCTGTTCTGAAGGAGTTGTGCCAGAAGTTGCATTAGCGCTTTCTGAAGGAGTTGCCGAAACAGAGGCAATTGGTTCAGGAATATCGACAGATGCAGTGTTTGAAATAATAATTTGAGCGAGTCCCACAACAAATAGTGATGCAACCGAAATTGTTGCTAGCACCTTCCAGGAAACCTTACGAGCTTCTTCTGGTTTTTTCATCACATTATTTTCCACAAACAAATCCTTAATGGAGCGATCCACCTGCATTTGCTCATCTTCAAAAGCTGTTAGAAATACCTGTGGGTCTACCCCTAATTTAAGGGCAATGTTTCGTAAGTGTCCTCGAGCATAAGTTTCCCCACCGCAGTTCACAAAATTATTTGATTCAATATCTCGCAACAATGGACCACGAATATTTGTTGATTTTGAGAGATCATCAATGCTCAGTCCAGCACTCTTTCTGGCTTGAGTAATCAACGATCCAAGAGACATGAACTAATCCTCAAAATAGCGGTGGGGTATTTCTTTATTCTAAAGCAGAACAGGTGGGGGGTGAATAGATACTGGCATGAGAATTAGGGGTGAGAGAGTGTTACCTCCCGATTTGTACACCTACCCTTAATAATCACGAAGGGTTGCCAAGACAGAATCTAGTTCGTCAGGCTTAACCATAACGGTGCGAGCCTTAGATCCTTCTGACGGTCCAACAATTCCGCGTGACTCCATCAAGTCCATTAAGCGTCCAGCTTTTGCAAAACCAATCCTAAGTTTTCTTTGCAACATCGACGTTGAGCCAAATTGTGTACCAACAACTAATTCAACAGCCTGGCACAAAATATCTAAATCATCACCAATTTCTTTATCAACCATTTTCATCTGGTTAACAGGTGCGGTTACATCGTCGCGATATCTAGGTTTTAGCTGTTTTTTAACATGAGTAGTAACAGCTTCAATTTCGCGCTCGGAAACATACGCCCCTTGAATTCTTATTGCCCGACTTGAGCCCATAGGAATAAACAATGCATCACCCTGTCCTACCAATTTTTCAGCACCAGGTGTATCCAAAATAACACGACTATCTGCAAGTGAACTTGTAGCAAATGATAGTCGTGAGGGAACATTCGCTTTGATCAAACCTGTCACAACATCTACTGATGGTCGTTGCGTTGCCAATACCAAGTGAATGCCGGCAGAACGAGCCAACTGCGTAATACGAACAACAGATTCTTCAACCTCTTTTGCTGCAACCATCATTAAATCTGCAAGCTCATCAATGATTACAAGCAGATATGGATATGGCTCGACTGTGCGATCACTTCCGGCTGGCGGGATAACCTTTCCTGCTCGCACGGCTTTGTTGAAATCATCAATATGTCTAAAACCAAAGGTTGATAGATCTTCGTACCGCAAATCCATCTCGCGAACTACCCACGTTAAAGCATCTGCAGCTTTCTTAGGGTTGGTAATAATTGGAGTAATTAGGTGAGGTATTCCTTCGTAGGCTGTTAGCTCTACCCGTTTTGGATCAATAAGAACTAGTCGTACATCATCAGGGGTTGATCGCATTAAAATCGAAGTAATCATCGCGTTAATCATTGAGGATTTACCTGCACCGGTTGCGCCAGCAACTAATAAGTGTGGCATTTTGGCAAGGTTTGCACAGACAAAATTGCCTTCTACATCTTTGCCCAACGCCACCAACATTGGGTGTAAATCTTGACCTGCAACTGTTGAGCGTAAAACATCGCCTAATGCGACTATTTCTCGATCTGCATTTGGAATCTCAATTCCTACCGCTGATTTACCTGGGATTGGCGAAAGAATACGAACATCGCTGCTAGCAACAGCGTATGAAATATTCTTCGCAAGAGCCGTAATGCGTTCGACTTTTACAGCATTGCCAAGTTCTACCTCGTACCGCGTGACAGTTGGGCCTCGCATAAAGCCTGTAACTTGTGCATCGATATCAAACTGCAAAAAGACTTCCGTTAAAGCCGCGACAACAGATTCATTAGCCTTACTCTTCGCTTTGGCAGCTGGGCCAAATCGCAAAATGTCCGCAGCTGGAAGCTCATACTTTACATCTGCTGTCAGTAACAGCTGTTCTGGACGCTTTGCCACAACCGTATTTTCATTAACATGGAGAACTGGAGAAACAGGTACTGGAACGGTGAACTCTTCATCAAAGCTTTCCTCGTCAAGTTCTTCTTCCTCTTCATCTGGTTCATTCCACGCCGCGACTACTGGGGAATCAAATGCTGGCGTTTCCGAGATTTCAAAATCTTCTTCAATCCGTTCGGCTCGCTCAGGGCGTTTAGACCATAACCATTTACCGGAATTTGTAATCCGAGTTAAGACTTCTGAGACTGGTGTCGCCGTTATAACCAACAAGCCAAATACAAAGACGATAGCAAGAACAGGGTAAGCAAGGACAGAAGTCATTACAGCAACTATTGGTGTTGTAACCGCGTACCCCAACCAGCCGCCACCTTCACGCATGGCTGTTGCACCCGTTCCGACTGACCCATTAAGCAAATGTGACAATCCAGTTGATGACACAGCAAGTGCCAATGTGCCGATGATGATTCGTCCAGTTGCCCGTGAGTCTTCAGGCACCCGAAATAATCTAAATGCAAAGTAAACAAGCACAAGAGGGGAAAGAAAACCTAAACGACCGAATCCACCATATATAACTGAATAAACAGTTCGGCCAACCAGATTGTCAGAATGAAACCATGTTCCAGCTGTGGCAATCAAAGCAACAATTAAAATTAGAAATGCAATTCCATCGCGCTGATGTGCTGGATCTAAATCTCTGGCACCGCGAGCAATAAATCGAACACTCTTACCGATTGACTTTGCGATAAAACGCCATGTGGCACCTAAGCCACGACCAAGTGCTCCGCCTACTGCACCTGTCTTAGATTGTGCTTTTTTTCTTTTAGCCACACGGCCGATCGTAAAGGGTGAACAAATTGGAACCTACTAGGCGCGCCGCTTTTTAGACTTCAATAACGACAGGGACAATCATCGGCTTTCGACGATGTTCTCCCCCAACCCAACCACCAATTGTCTTACGTACAATTTGAGATAACTGATGGGTTCCATTGATTCCATCAACGACTGCTGCTGCAAGGGCTTTTTCAATACGAAGCTTAACCTCATCAAACATTGCAGCATCTTCATTAAACCCACGTGCATGAATATCAGGTCCTGCGACGATTTTGCCACTTTGAGAATCAATGACAACAACACAAGAGATAAATCCTTCTTCGCCCAAAATCCGTCGATCCTTCAAAGAACTTTCAGTTATATCGCCAATACTCTGGCCGTCGACAAATACAAAGCCAACTGGAATAGCTCCTACGATTTCGGCTTCATGATTAATCATGTCAATAACTACACCGTTATCGATGATAAAGGTATTGCTTCGAGGGACACCTGATTGAATCGCAAGTTCTGCATTTGCTTTCAGATGGCGCCATTCGCCGTGTATAGGTAA
>WLCR01000051.1 GCA_009705235.1 Actinomycetota bacterium
CCATGGCACAGATACGACTGGCGCTCAGAGCTCAGTGCTGATTTTTTAAGCCGAGTGTCAGATTTGATGGCCCAGGCTAGAAAAAATGCCATCACCGTTGCTGTTGCAATTTCGCCGGGCCTGACAGTTGAGTACTCAGATGCCAGCGACGTGCAGGCGATAATGGTTCGTTTCAAGCAACTGCATAGCATCGGCGTGCGTGAATTTGGCCTCTTTCTTGACGATATTCCAGCTCGTTTGCAAAGCGAAAAAGATGGTGCGAAGTTCAATTCCATCATGCAGGCACATAGTTTTTACTGCAATGCAGTCTGGGCAGAGTTAAAGAAACTAGATTCTGAAAATTCATTGGCAATATGTCCTTTGCAGTATCACGGCAAAGCTACAGAGGAATACATCACTGAATTTGGCAAGGCTCTTGATCCTGAACTTTCCTTAATTTGGACAGGACGCGAGATTTGTTCTGAATATCTAGATGTTTTTGATGCCAAGGTATTTAAAGCTAACACTAATCACACACCTTTGTATTGGGATAACTACCCTGTCAACGATGTAGCTATGCTGCACGAATTACATGTTGGCCCAATTGAAGGACGCGAAAAAGGTTTAGAGGATCATTCACTTGGGTACTTTGCTAATCCAATGGATCGATTTGAACTTTCTCTAATCTCATTAAGCACCATTGGGGATTATTTGTGGGATACGCATGGCTACAATCCACAAAATTCTTGGGAATATTCTCTGACTCTTTTGGCAGATAATCATGGCGATCGCGCTGCAATTAGAAATCTGTTTCGTGCATGTTTTGAATCGTGTCTACGAGTAAATCCTGCCCCAGATTTTAGTGCCATGTTAGAGGCTGCTTCATTTTCTTGGAAAACGGGCAAGCCTGCTCAGGCAGCACAGCTAATTGAGGCTCATGCCAGTCAGATGTTGCGAGATGTTGCAACAATCAAGTCACCACAATTTTCTAAACCACATTGGCGCGAAGAATCAATGAAGTGGCTTACAAAGTATGAAGCAGTTGGAATCGCACTTCTAGAGATTGCCAGAATTGTAGGTAGTTGTGGAGTCTCCAAGAATTCAAATCTCAGCGGATCAAAGGCAGATTTAGATCAAATCACTTCAATTCGGGCTTCCCTGAATTCAGATCCAACTCGTTTATTTGGCAATGGTCTGGACATGACATTGGCCGAACTAGGTGATGAAATCCGCTGGTCACTAAAGGCTTAGCGCTTCTTTCCACTCATCATTGACGTACTTCCACTCACCTTCAATCATGGTCGCACAAACTGTGGATTCTGTGTCCAGTAGTACTAAGTCAGCCAATTTTCCAACTTCTAATGAACCAATATCTGCTTCTTTACCCAATATCTTGGCTGCATTTAGTGACGATATTTTGCTTAATTCTGAAAGAGTTAACGGAGCAAATTTAGCTGCATTCTGATAAACCATGTTCATAGAAAGTGCGCTTCCGGCAAGGGTGTCTGTACCCGCCAAAACGATTTTCCCGCCAATCTTTGTTACCGCTCTGTCTGGTAAGGCACCATATTCTCCATCAGGCAGTCCCGCCAAAGAGGTTGCATCTGTAATCAAATTGATTCGATCAACACCTTTGGATTTGAGTGCGATTCTAAATATAGCCTCATGAATATGAATGCCATCTAAAATCAATTCAGCAAAGATATCCTCATTGTCCAAAATGGCCCCAACCACTCCTGGATCGCGGTGTGCTAGTGGTGACATGGCGTTGAATAAGTGAGTAGTAGATCGTGCTCCAGCTTGTATTCCCTGGACCGCTTGGGCATACGTTGCATTTGTGTGACCAATTGATGAAATTATATTTTTGTCTAACAAATATTTAATAGCCTCTAATCCACCAGGAATTTCGGGAGCTATCGTCACCATTGAAACAAAATCATCTGTAGCCGAAATGACTGCCTGGATTGCTGACAAGTCGCCAGCTTTTAACTGCGAAACTACATGTGCACCTGGCTTATGTTCTGAGATAAATGGACCTTCAGTATGAATACCTAAAACTTTTGAACCATTTTTATTTGTTCTAGAACTATCCGATAAGGCTTTCAGTATCGCTAATAGACTTTCGAATTCCATAGTGTGTGTAGATGCCAACATTGATGTTGTTCCATTTTTTAAATGAAATTCTCGGGCTAAGTTGTGCTCGGCCGGATCAACAGATGTGAAAGCTCCCCCATTGCCACCATGTACATGAAGATCGATAAAACCAGGTGTCAACGTCGCTTTCTTAGCGTCAAAAACTACTGCACTGCCAGTGGAAGACGGCTCACCTTCTGCAACTTTTACAATCCTGCCGTTGGAGATCTCCACATAACCATTGGAAATTACATGCTCCGGCAGAGCAATCCGTGCATTTTTGATTACACAAGTACCCATTTGCACGTTGAATACCTAATTACTAAATTGAGATGGCTGGAAACTTCAGCGGTGAATTAGCTTTATCGCCATGATCTAAATTGGCACTTACGAGCAATGGGGCAGGCAAAGAATTTAGAAGAAATAGCTTGGTCACTTCGGCATTTATTGCTTGTGCAATAAGCACAAAACAAACGGTTGATGCCGAACAAATACTCTTGCCATCTGCTAATTCGGCAACGGCGTCACCAATTACTGATCCGTTATCAAGTGATAGATCAACGACTTGGCTAAGCATCAAACCAGATGGGTGCCTAGAGTCAACCGAGTCGCTATGTTTATTTGAGCTCAGACCAATAGTTTTGATCCCACGCTTCTTGCATTCAAGCGCCATTTCCACGATCGCCCCATTACGACCAGATTGCGAGGCAATTATTACTATGTCATTTTCTTTGACTTGATGATGATCCAAAACTTTTGGCCCATTTTCAGGAATTCTCTCGGGTTGTGAATCACGAAGGTCCCAAAATGCATCTCGGGGCTCCTTTCGGATATCTTGTAAGTGCATTGATTGAAATATTGCCAATCCACCTGCGCGACTTGAGAACTCCATTGCTAGTGCTTGTGCATGTCCGGCACCAAAGGTAAACACATGTCCGCCACCGGTAACTGAATCAAAAATCAACTGTGCTGCCGCCTTGATTTCTGGCACTTGTCGTTTCACGGCATCTAATCCAAGGTGAGCAATCAACTCAGCTATTGCGACTGAATCTATGCCCTCAGCTTTTTCTATCTTCATTGCGACTCCTTAGATTGTTTGAAAACTTAAAATCCTTACTTGCCATACCCATCTGAAAGACCCTTAATGAATTGCTTCGAGAAAATTGTGAATAACAGGATCAACGGAATTGCGCTAAGCACTAAGCCAGCAAGCAGAGCCTGCCAATCATTATTGTAAGTACCAACAAATTGCTGGATACCCAGAGTTAAAGTCTGAGTTTTAGGTCCTGCGGTAAGAATTAATGGGAACCACAAGTCATTCCATACAGGCAGCATCGTGATTGCAGCCACCGCAGCAACACCTGGCATAACTAGCGGAAGAACTATTAGGAAAGTTTTGAACTCATTCGCGCCATCAATTCGCGCTGCTTCCTTTAAATCATTAGAAATCGTTCGAAAGTTGGTAACCATTAAAATTACCCCAAGCGGTACAAAGATTCCTACATAAACAAGTATCAGAGATATGTGAGTGTTTAAGATATTAAGCCAAACCATCATTTTTATAATTACAATAGTTCCTAGTGTAACTGGCAACATGATTCCAATTGTAAATAAACCGGCAATCAATTTTGAAAGTTTTGTGGTGTACTCAGTTATTCCATAAGCTGCTAAGCAGGAGCATATAACCGTTAAAACTGTTGAGCCTATAGTGATAATTGTACTGTTAGCATAATTTCTAACAAAGTTTCCTTGTGCAACCGCACGTTTAAATCCATCTAAGGTGAAGGTCTCAGAGTTTGGAAGCTTTAATGGTCCAGTAAAAATGCCTTCCGAAGTTTTAAATGAATTTATGATGATTATAAATATTGGTCCAATTGCAAGTATTGCAAAAAATATCAAGGATAGATGGACTGCAAGGTTTTTCGATTTAATTTGAAATCTACCCTTTTTGCGAATCATAACTGGCTCGCTTTCAAACGGCGTTGCACCGTTGCAAAATATGCTGCTGTGCCCAATAAAATTATGAAGAATATTACGGTCGCTGTTGCAGCACCAAGATTCTGGTTACCAAGATCTGCGCCCCAACCAAAGAAAGTCCGATAGAACAGTGTGCCTAAGACGTCGGTGGCATAATCCGGACCAGGCATTCCGCCATTCAACGCGTAAATTATGTCGAAGCCGTTGAAAGTCCAGATAAAAGTTAAAATCGTAATAATTCCAATTTGAGGAGCAATAAGTGGGATTTTGATTCGAAAGAAAATTCTGAGATCTGATGCACCATCCACTTGAGCAGCTTCGATAATGTTGCTTGGAATTGAAAGTAACGCACTATAAAGAAAAACCATTGGGATCCCTAGATATTGCCAGACCGACATCAAAGTAATTGTCGGAAGCGCAGTAGCTGGTTCTCCCAGTAGTGGATAGTCAACTATTCCCCACAATGGGCTGATAATTAATCGCCAAATGAAACCAACAATTACAACTGAGAGGGTGGTCGGGATAAAAAGTAATGTGCGATAAAAACTGGTCATTCGTCGAACTCGACCCGAGGTCAAGAGGGCTGCCATCCATAGAGCCGTTGGAAGTTGTATTGATGCCGCAATTAGGAAAAATTGGCAGTTATGCAAAAACGCGTAGAGGAGTCTTTCGCTTGCCTCATCATTCGTAAAGAGGAATACAAAGTTTTCTAAACCAACAAATACATCTTCTTTATAAAAACTGATGTAGATCGTTGAAAGTAATGGAAAAACTGCAAAGAGTAGAAAAAAGGCCAGAGCTGGAGAGGTAAACAATAGAAGTTGTCGGCGGCGTCTACGCGCCAAAGTGTTTGATTTCAAGTACTCCCCCAGTTAATTTCTCAGTAAATCGAAAGGTGAAGGTGCTCAGACCCAATCAGGGTCTGAGCACCGACATCACTTACTTCTTTTTCTGTGGTGGATACCAGGATTCCAACGACTTTTGTAGTTCAGCCGCTGCCTGTTTTCCGGTCATCTTCGTAGTCATCATCACATTTAGCAGATTAGTAGTGACTGAGAACCAGTTAGGTGTACCCGTATTCATCTTATCCATGCCGATCGGAGCATTGACGATCGCTCCGTCGCGCAGGTTAAGCCAAGCTTGTGCCGTTTTATTGTCAATCGTGATCTTGTCCTTGCTTAATGGGAAGAATCCAGGCAAGTTATTGGCATAGATCTGAGCAAACTCCTTAGTTGTAAACCAAGTAAGAAGTTTCTTAGCTGCAGCTTGGTTAGGGCTGGCAGCGTTGATTCCAAAGCCATGATCTGCAAGCACTTGAACATATGGCTTGTCACCGGCTTTAGCTACTGGAGCCCCAAACACACCAACATTAGATCCTGGTGGTGCCATTTCTTTTACACTCCATGAACCTTCAGCTGCAATTGCAGCGCGGCCAAGAATGAAGAGCTGCTCAGCATCTGAGTAAGACACAGATGAAAACGCCTTAGGAAGATATGGCTTCCATGATGCTAGAGCTTCGAATGCAGCAACGTACTCTGGATCCGTAACTTTTCTTGTGCCATTATCAAGAGCGACTCCACCGGCATCACCCTTCCAGTAATAAGGTCCCACTAATTGCAGACCCATTTGATCTAGCATCCAAGAATCAGCTGCTAGGCCAGTAGCCACAAGTGGCGTGTACTTTCCATTTTTCTTTATCTTCTCAAGTACTGCAATAAATTCCGCTTGAGTCTTTGGAACAGTTAAATTCAATTCCTTAAAGATATTTTTATTGTAGTAGAAACCTGCACCTACTGAGGCTGATGGTACGCAGAATGGTACGCCTTTGGCATCTGCCCAAGATTGCTGTGATTGTTTTGTGAAATTTTCAAGTCCAGGTAAGCCAGTTAAAGGAGTTAGATGCTTATCCTTTATAAGGGCCTTGGTTAATCCATATGGACGACACATAACAACATCAGCGGCGGTTTTGCTCTTCATCCGCAAACTAAGTGCAGAGTCATATTCGTTTGAAGGACTTGGTGCCCATACTACTTTCACACCAGGGTTAGCTTTTTCGTAAATTGGAATAATTTTTTCTTTCCAAATTTTTGAATCATCTGTACGCCATGAATCAATTGTAAGAGTTGTTGTTGCCGCAACAGCTGTTGTTGACACAAGTGCTGCAGGGACAAGTAAGGAAATACCTATTGCAAAAACTAAACTTTTACTTCTAATTTTCATTTTCACCCAATCACAGTAGTTTGTCGGAACTGCCAAAACTTTTGCATGATGAAATCTTCCACTGGGTTTAGCTAAAGTCAATCATTTATACTTGCAGTACCTGATCATTTTTCTAGACCATAGATGAAACTGGTATACCTAACTAGTTTGCGCCAATGCGAGTGGTTACCTGCTCTAAACCAGGTTCATTATTCATGGCCATAATTTTGGCACCGGCAATAGCGCCACCTAAAGGTTTTTGGTATTCAGCCTCAGGCAGAAATTGGGCTATAAAATCGTGGAACGGTTTTTCGATAAGTGGCCCAATGTTAAATACGCCGCCAGCCGTGGAATAGGAAAAAGGCGCGCCTTCTAGCTTTGAACGTCGAGCTGCTGCTTGCACATTCATCGCAAGATCTTGAGCAGCGCAGCGCAGGATCTCGATAGATATTTCGTCGCCCTCGTAGGCAGCTTCAGCAACGCTCTTGCTAAAAGATGCCACTACCTCGATGGGGTTTGGCGCTCCATAAACGCTAGCTGCAGTGTTTTCCAGCGTGCCGAAACGTTCAATCATCGCTTTATGAAGAGCGGCCGATCCGGGTAGCCCATCATCAACCATCGCTGCGATCTTTAACCCTTGTCGCCCAATGTCATGACCACTTCCACGATCTGCAATTAATGGGCCATCGCCATCAATTCGATACGCAACACCTTCCCTTGAAATTGCCATCACCACAGCGCCAGTTCCTGCCGCAACCACGACGCCAGGTTGATTTCCAAGTGCGCCTAAATAATTCATTACGACATCACTTGCAATCGTGAATTGATCAGCTTTAACTAATGATGAGATTGCTTTAGCGGCAAGAAGATAGGTCGGTGCTGCCTGAGCGCCGTTTAAGCCAAATGCAACCCCGGCAAATCGTGCAGTTTGTGGAAGTTGGTCAAATGTTGTGCGCAAGCTATCAACAACACGCTCGTAACCATTAACGCTACCTATTATCTCTAAACCAGGCCCACGGCTTTTCGCAATTTCAGATCCATTTGAATCGACAATAACTGCTTCGGTCTTAGTTTTTCCACCGTCAACCAATAAATACAACTCGGTGTCCTGCTCAATGCTTTGCATCATGCTCTTTCCTGAACGGGATCAGTGTTTACAAAAAATCGGAGTAACTTCTCCATATTTGATTTTAGACTAATTGTTCAAAGAATTAAACCTTTTATGACCCCAATACCATTACAGTTTCCCAATGCTGTCTCCGTATCGTAAACTCTTTGCATCTTCGGGCGGTCTCGCATTCTCGATTCCAGGATCAATTGCACGTTTACCTATCGC
>WLCR01000052.1 GCA_009705235.1 Actinomycetota bacterium
ATTCAATAAATTTGATGGCAGCAAGTCCAGCTGCCGTTGTTACAGGATTTCCACCAAAGGTGGAACCATGGTCTCCCGGTTGGAATAATTCGGCAGCGTTGCCCAACGCAATCATGGCGCCAAGTGGCAGGCCTCCACCTAAACCTTTTGCTAACGTAATTACATCTGGGGTAATTCCCGAATATTCATAGCCAAACCAATCACCTGTTCTGCCCATACCCGTCTGTACCGCGTCAATAACAAGTAAGACGCCATTCTTGTCACAGAGCAGACGGAGTTCTTGTAAATAATCAGCTGGTGGAACAATTACTCCAGCTTCCCCCATGATCGGTTCAATAATTACCATCGCAGTTTTTTTGCTTACCGCTTTGCGCATCGCATCGATGTTTCCATAAGGAACATGCTTCACACCCTTAACGAGCGGCAAGAATGGCTCTCGCTTAGAAGGTTGCCCTGTCAGCGATAAAGCGCCCATAGTGCGACCGTGAAAAGCACCCTGGGCTGCAACAATTCGTACTTTTCCTGTGCGACGAGAAAGTTTTAACGCCGCTTCATTTGCTTCAGCACCTGATTGGCAAAAAAAGACTTTTGAATTTTTGTCCCCGGTCATGGCAATCAGTTTTTCGGCTAGTTCAATCGCGGTTGGATGCGCGTAGAAATTACTAACGTGGCTTAATGTTGAAAGCTGCTTATTAACCGCCTTAACTATTGCCGGATGTGCGTGTCCCAAGATGTTGGTTGCAATTCCACCGAGAAAGTCCATGTAGCTCTTGCCATCGGCGTCGGTAACAATTATTCCTTTGCCCTTGATTAAAGTAATGGATGGTTTTCCATAATTGTTTTGCAACGAACTTTCCCAACGGTTTAAATACTTCTTGTTTGTCATGCAATCACCAGTGTTCCGCCTTGACCAGCAAGTGCTGATGCAAAGCTATCGGGATCTGTCCCATCGACTATTCGAACTGCTTTTGCCCCATATGAGAGCGCGTCTAACGCTGCTTGGACCTTGGGGGCCATTCCTTCGGCAAAACCAGATTTTATGGATTCAAGTTCCACCGCCGAGATAGTTTCAATCAATGAATCCTTATTTGGCCAATTGCGATAAATTCCTGCAACATCAGTCATCATAATCAAAGAAGATGCTCCTAATGATGCAGCAATGGCGGCAGCTGCAAAATCGGCGTTCACATTAAGTCCAGTTTCTAAATCTTCATCAGATGATATGGGCGCGACAACCGGAAAAACTCCTTGATCAATTAGTTGAAGCAACGCAGATGAATCAACTCTTTTCACATTGCCGACAAACCCTAACTCTGCCGGTGTGCCATCGATTAATTGTGTTCGTCGATTGGCAATTACCGTGGGTAATGTACGCGCCGACATTGATTGTGCTTTTATCCCCGCCTTGCCTAGTGTCGCAGCAACTTCGTTTCCAACCTGATTAACCAAAACATCTTCGACAACATCAAATATCTCTTTGGTGGTTACTCGAAATCCTCCCACCCAGGTGCTAACTATTCCCTTAGCCTTTAGCGCTGCATCAATTTGTGGGCCGCCGCCGTGGACGACTACCACCTGCTCCCCTGCCTTTTGTGCAGCAGAGATGGCTTTAGCAAAGTTTCCGTTTTCATCCGTCATGGCATGACCACCAAATTTTACGACGATCACACTATGACCTTAGGCGCCGATGCCGTCGAGTGCGAGACCGCTTACTTCGGCAAGTCCACAGATCAAATTGGCATTTTGAATTGCTTGTCCAGCAGCACCCTTGCCAAGATTATCAATCGCAACAGATACAACTAAACGTTGTGTGTGTTGATCTACCGCCACCTGTAATTGAACTTTGTTGCTACCAGTCACAGCACTCGTCTTAGGCATTTGACCTACCGGCAAGACATCGACAAAGAATTCCGATGCGTAGTGCTTTGCAAATAAATCATGGGCCTGCTGTGTAGTTAGCGCAGAATTTAGTTTTGCTGTAATGGTCGAGAGAATCCCACGTGGCATTGGAGCCAGAATCGGCGTGAAAGAGATCTTCGCCGGTTTCTTAGCTACTGCCGACAAGGCTTGTTCGATTTCGGGAGTATGTTGATGAACTCCACCAAATTTATACGAGGTAAGCGAACTCATTACTTCACTGCCGATGAGATTGATTTTCGCATTACGGCCTGCACCTGTGGTACCCGAAGCGGCAACAACAACGATATCTGAAACGTCAATAAGGTTTAGTGCAGGCGCGATACCTACGGAAATTGATGTTGCATAACAACCAGGATTAGCTACTTTGCTCTCTTTCTTGATTGCCTCTCGCTGGCCTGGTGCTAACTCCGGCAATCCATAGACCCACGCCCCTGCGTGCTTTCCACCGTAATACTTCTCCCATTGGGCTGGATCTTCTAACCTAAAATCAGCTCCAAGATCAACAAGCTTTACATGCTCTGGAATTTTCGCAATTAACGATGCGGATTCACCGTGAGGTAGCGCTAGAAAAACTAGCTCAAGATCTGCAAAATCGATCGAATCGGTTGCTACAAAACTTCTACCTGAATAGCTTTGCAGTTGAGGATGAACAGAGGTGACCTGCTCCCCAGCATTGGAGTGCGCGCTTACAACCGTTACTTGAAAATGTGGGTGTATAGCTAGGAGTCTTAATAGCTCGCCTCCTGCATATCCGCTGGCACCAATGACCGCTGTTTTCATAGGTCAAGCCTAACGGATGATCTATAATTATGCAATCTCATGCATAATTATGCGGTGCGAACTACAGCTCCGAACTTGGAAGCTGCAACTGCTGTGGCTGCCTCGCGCATGACTGATACCTCTTCACCTGTAAGGGTGCGATCCTGTGCGCGGAAAACCAGGGTGAAGGCTAGGGAGATTTTGCCGTCGCCAATTTTGTCGTAGCGATCAAACAGGGTAATTGATTCAAGCAACTCTCCTGCGCCGGCTCGCAGGGCACCTTCAATATCAGCCGCACTCACAGTTGAATCAACAATCAAGGCCACATCCTGAACAGCTGCGGGCATTGTGCCGACTGTCGTAGGACGAACTAATGCTGAATCCGGAAGAGCGCTTAATGCAACTGCAAACGCCACTGATCGCTCAGGTAAGCCATAGGCAGCAACGATACGTGGGTGAAGCTCGCCAGCATGCGCAACTGCTTTTCCATTAACAATTAGTTCAGCACAACGACCAGGGTGCCATGGGGCTAGATCTGAACGAGCCACTGTCCATTCAAGATTACACAGCGCCAAAATATCTTGAGCATAGGCAATCGCATCTTGCCAATTGTAAGCACGAGCCTTGCCTTGCCAATTTTCATTTTCGATTTTGCCAACTAGCAAACCTGCAACGTGATATCCCTGTGGAGGAACACTTGCAAAGATTTCATCAATTACCTTTTGTGCAGGACGCGTAGACAAATCTGGAGAAATTGCTGCAACCAGCTTCTGTGAACTACGGAAGATAGATCCCATTTCAAAGATCGCAAAATCCTTTGCCCCACGACTGATATTGCGTTGCGCAACTTCTATCAATCCCGGTACCAGGTGCACGCGCATTAGTGGAAACTCTTCAGACATTGGATTTGCAACCTTGTATGTCGAGGCACGCTCTCCCACAAAACCCATGGAATCAATTGTCGCTTGATTTGTAAACGGGAATGTTTGGACTTCTGCGAAGCCACGGCTGGCAAGCATCGTTGCGACTGCGCGCCGACGTTTTTGAGTTGGGGTTAAAGTCGCATGTAATGGGCGGGGCGGAAGCACGGAAGGTATCTTGTCGTAGCCAATCATGCGGGCTACTTCTTCAGTTAAATCTGCTGCCGTCAAAAGATCTGCGCGCCAAGATGGCGGATCGACTGTAAAACTCTTTTCATCAACATCGCAGCCAACGACCCGAAGTAGCTCTGCTACCTGCTTAGCTGAAATCTCGAAACCCAAAGTTTTAGATACATAAGCAGGGTCAATGGTGACCAACGGTGCGTAAATAGGTTCTCCATCAACCACAGTTGCCACATGCTTGGCAGAACTATGAGCGGTAAGAAGTTGAACAAATCGAGCAGAAGCAAACTGAGCTAACGAAGGATCTACGCTTCGCTCTAAACGACGAGATGCTTCGGATGAAAGTTTGTGACGACGAGAGTTCTTAGCGATACATACTGGACAGAAATGAACTGCCTCAAGTGCGATATCCGTTGTTGTCTCTGTAATTTCAGAAGACAAACCTCCCATTGTTCCAGCAAGAGCTAACGGTTGTTCATCATCACACACCATCAAATCTTCAGGATCTAATATGCGTTCTACGCCGTCTAGAGTTTTAAATTTCTGAGCCTTACCTGCCCGTTTGATGGTAAGTCCGCCCTTAATCTTTGCTTTATCAAAGGCGTGAAGCGGCTGTCCAAGTTCGAGCATTACATAATTTGTAACATCGACAACCAAGGAAATAGAACGCATACCCATTTTTTCAATGCGTCGGCGCATCCAGATCGGTGTAGTCGCCTTTGGATCAAAATCAGACAAAGTGCGCAAGTAGAAAACAGATGCAGTTGATGTATCTGCAATCTTTGCCGATACACCTTTGCCAGTCTCCTCAAACTTTAATGAGCGGAGAGCATCTACGGGATCTGTGAATTTTAAATTAAGAGATGCGGCCACCTCGCGAGCAATACCCCGAATGCTTAAGGCATAACCACGATCAGGGTTTACCGCAACATCAAAAATGACATCATTGATTTGCAGTGCTTCTATCGCATCTGCACCGATCGTGACTTCGTATTCGGCAAAAACCATAATGCCAGCATGTTCATCACTGATGCCTAGTTCGCGAGCTGAACAAATCATTCCGTTTGATGTTTTTCCGTAGGTTTCACGTGCTCCAATAGCAAAATCACCAGGAAGTACTGCGCCCGGTAATGCTGCAACCACTAAATCCCCCACTGCAAAGTTTGTTGCCCCACAAATCACATATCTAGTCTCGCTTTCGCCACAATCAATACCCACATAGCGAATAGGCTTTTTGAATTCTGTAATCTCTTCGATTGACAAGACTTTTGCAAACTTGAGCGGACCGGATAAATCAGCGCCTTGTTGAATGATTTCTTCAACCTCAAAACCAACTCGAATCAGACCATCTGATATCTGCTCGGCTGTAACAGTTGCGGGAATCTCTACAAACTCTTTGATCCACGATAAAGGCGCGCGCATTACAGGCCAACTCCAAACTGACGAGTAAAACGTAGATCGCCTTCGACGATGTCGTGCATGTCTGTGATGCCATGTCGAACCATCAGCGTGCGCTCAAGACCCATGCCAAAAGCAAATCCACTATAAACATCTGTATCGATGCCACATGTAGCAAGCACCTTTGGATTCACCATTCCGCAACCGCCCCATTCGATCCAGCGATTGTTAAAGAAGATATCTACTTCGGCGCTTGGTTCGGTGAAGGGAAAGAAAGATGGACGCAATCGTGTGGTTACATCTGGACCAAACATATGTCGAGCAAAATTATCCAATGTGCCCTTTAAGTGGGCCATTGTTATGCCCTTATCGATTACTAAACCTTCGACTTGATGGAAAACCGGACTGTGCGTCGCATCAAGCTCATCGGCGCGGAAAGTGCGACCCGGGCACACCACATAAATTGGTGGCTCTTGCGTAAGCATTGTGCGGATTTGAACTGGCGATGTGTGGGTGCGCAAAACCATTCCAGATTCAACTGGTTCAATGAAGAAAGTATCCTGCATCGTGCGGGCTGGATGATCTGCCGGAATGTTTAGCGCATCAAAGTTCAACCAGCCTGATTCCAGTTCTGGTCCTTCTTCGACTGCAAAACCTTGTTCGATAAAGAAATCAGAGACTTCATTTTTAATAATTGAGATTGGATGCAATCCGCCTCGATGGGAGCGATCTACTGGCAAAGTTATATCGACAACTTCTTCAAGCAAAACCTTACGATCACGTTCTGCTTCTAATGTCGCAGTTGCTTCAGCCAAAGCTTGAGCAATTTCTGCTTTTGCCTCGCCAATTACTTTGCCAAAACTTGCTTTCTCATCCGGAGGCAGCGAACCCAATCCACGTGATGCTAAAGCGATTGGTGATTTGTCGCCAGCATGAGCCAAACGAGCCGACTTCAGGGAATCCAAATCTATAGCCGAGGCGAAAGCCTTGCGGGCATCTTCTACCCAGGTTGAAATCTCCTCAACGCGCATAGGTATAACTCTATCTTGTAGTGCTTTGTTACGGCCGCATATTTGCTAGGTGATACATAACTATCGATGCAGCAGCTGAAAGATTAAGGCTTTCGGCATTGCCTGGCATCGGAATACTTACAACATCTATCGAATCGACATTCTGTCCGGTCGATAAGCCACGAGCTTCATTTCCAAATACTGCGAGGGTATCCCCGGACATTTGGTAATCGCTCAATTTCTTCGTCCCGCCAGCACCTAGCGAAAAAGCATTAATTCCACGACTTAGAAGATCGTCTATTACAACAGATTCAAAAACTGGAATATGCCATAGTGATCCGGCGGTACTACGAACAACCTTGGGTGAATACATATCAACGCTGCCCGGCGACGTGATCACTGCATCCATTGCAAATGCATCGGCCGAACGCAGAATTGTTCCTGCATTACCTGGATCTTGGACTTCAGAAAGATAAATGAATCTGCGTGAACCATTCATTGTTATCGAATCCAGAGAAACATTTGGAATTGCGCACACTGCAAGAATGCCTTGTGGCGTAATGGTTTCAGACATTTCTTTCATTACTTCGTCGCTAACGTCAACAACATTAATGGATGACAGATCCGCTAGTTCTTCAATCTTTTTGCGCCCATTACTTGCAACATACAATGTTTCAATTGTTGGGCCACTCTTTGTTACCAAAGCTTCGCGGACACATTGCAATCCCTCTGCGACAAATTGGCCGGCAGCTTTTCTTTCCTTAACCCCCCGAGAACCAATAAGAGCCTTAACCCGCGCAACATGTGGCGAGTTAAGGCTCTCAATCATGATTGGAACTTAGAGTGCTGCAAGGCTCTTGCGAGCTACATCAACAAGTGTCTTGAACGTTGCAGGATCATTTGTCGCAAGCTCTGAAAGAACTCGACGATCAACTTCGACACCCGAAGCCTTTAGACCTTGGATAAAACGGTTGTATGTAAGTCCGTGCTCGCGGCAACCTGCGTTGATGCGTTGAATCCATAGACGACGGAAATCGCCTTTCTTATCTTTACGGTCATTAAATGCATAAACCATTGAGTGCGTAACTTGCTCTTTCGCCTTTGTGAATAGACGTGAACGTTGCCCGCGGTATCCGCTTGCACGTTCTAGAGTTGTACGACGCTTCTTGGCTGCGTGAACTCCGCGCTTTACTCTCATTTAACCCGCTCCTTACTTCAAACCAAGCATGCGCTTGGCTGTGACTGCGACAGTTGGCTTTGCAGCTGACTCTGTCGATAGAC
>WLCR01000053.1 GCA_009705235.1 Actinomycetota bacterium
TAGGGGTTCAAGTCCCCTCTCGGACACAATGGTTGCCCACCTCTACTCAGTGCCTGCGATACGATTCATGAGTATTTTAGGTTAGTTGTCATCTGGAGGGGATATGAAGAAATACGTAAGTGTGTTTTTAACTTTGGCGCTCCTCTCGAATACATATCCGGCCGTTGCACAGGAGAAGGTCCTCAATTTCCAATCACAGCACATGAATTGGAATGTAAAAATTAAGAGTGATGGCAACACACCTCTATTAACGAGTACTAGTTACTATATTTCGACGTCGGCTTTAGCAACTTCTTCGCCCATTTTTAGACAGAGAGATCCTGATTCTCCCTTTTGCATTTTCAGACCTGTTATTGACGGTTGGGAATATGGTTACGGAGAATTTTTAACAAACCTTGAATTTACATTAGAAGTTAATGGCCGACCTATACAAATATCAGATCCCGAAACAGAAGGCGGCAAAAACGTTGTTATGGACGTATTTACTCTTGGCGGACGAGCCTTGCCACCAAATGAAAATGACAACTACTTTTCTCCAAAAATCGGAGTGGTCGAACGTGATCCAATAGTCATGGCATTCTCAACTGCTGGTGAATACACATTACGTTACAAGGTTACGACGAGCCAATCGCAAGAAGCTGAATTTGTAAACGGATGTGACGGATACTCAGGTGGTCAAGATATTGAGAGCACACGAGGTTCAGTCTACTTAGGAAAAGTCATTTCAAAGAGCGAATATGAAGCTAGCAAGAAATCAACAACCCCCACTCCAAAACCCAAAGCAACCTCAATTACTTGCGTAAAGGGAAAAAGCAAACTTACCGTTTCTGGTGTGAAACCAATTTGCCCAACTGGCTACAAAAAGATATGAACCTAGATAGCGCTTTGGCACTGATCCGCGAAATTCCTGACTACCCAAAACCCGGGATTAGATTTCAAGACATCACCCCTCTGTTGGCGCACGGCGAAGCATTTATTGCTGTCACTCAAGAATTTGCCAGTTTTGCTGATTCATCAACTGTTGTTGCAGGAATCGAAGCTCGCGGTTTCATATTTGCCTCAGCTGTTGCCAATCAACTACACACCGGTTTCATACCAATCCGCAAGGCAGGGAAACTTCCCCACACAACAATTTCAGAGTCATATGGACTTGAATACGGAACCGATACTTTGGAAGTCCATACGGATGCAGTCGCAAAAGGAGCAAGAGTTTTGCTGATTGATGATGTTTTGGCAACGGGCGGAACTATTGGAGCTGCCATTGAACTGATGCATCGACTAGGAGCAGAAGTAATACATGTTGTGGCCTTGCTTGAAATTGATGGACTTCAAGGCAGGACAACACTCTCCGAGAAATATCCCCATATTCCGATCACCTCGCTGGTAGTTTCTTAACGGTGCGCATTCTTCAAATTCAAGGACTTCGAGCCTTAGCCGCTCTCCTTGTAACAATCTTTCATGCCAGGTTACTTCCGGGCGGATTTATAGGCGTTGACATCTTTTACGTAATTTCAGGTTATTTAATTACCGGTTTGATACTTCGCGAAATCGAAAGTACCGGCACTTTAGATTTGAATAGTTTCTACCAGCGTCGCATCAAGCGACTTTTGCCCACCTCAGTTTTTGTACTCTTTGCAACCGCCATAGCTGGAATGTTTGTGCTTCCTGCTATCACGCGAGAATCATTAGGTCGAGATCTTTTTGCCGCTGCTACCTATATCTCTAATTATCTTTTTGCCTGGTGGGAAAATGATTATCAAAATCTGGATGCCACCCCTTCTCCTTTCATTCACTATTGGTCACTTGCTGTAGAAGAACAGTTCTATATTGTTTGGCCAATTTTTATTCTGTTGTTAGCCCGTTTTGGTAAGAGAGCAATCTTCTTTGGAATTGCAATTTCCAGCTCTCTTTCTCTTCTCCTTTCCATATATCAAACTCAGAGTTCGCCTATTTGGGCTTTCTACTCATTGCCGACTAGAGCTTGGGAGCTTGGATTCGGTGCGCTTCTTCTCTTTATCCCGGATTCATTCTGGAAGAATAGATTTGTACCGTGGTTAGGCGCAATTGGAATTGCGATCTCTTCGATAACTTTCAATGAGAGTACAGCTTTCCCCGGAATCAATGCATTGCTGCCAGTGGCTGCAACCGTTGCATTAATCGGTTCTATATCAATATGGCCACGATTTTTTAACGATGTCAGCAATAATCGCCTATCACAATGGCTAGGATCGATTTCTTATCCACTGTACCTATGGCATTGGCCAGCTCTGGTTTTACCTAGCAGTGCTTTAGGCAGACCTTTGCGAATACGAGAACGTATTTTATGTATCCTTCTGACAGTAATTTTGGCTCATTTTACTAGTAAATACATTGAGCAACCCATACGTCATAAAAAGATTGCCGGGAAGAAGATATATCTTTTCTTTGTAAGCACAACTATCGTTTCACTTTTTGCTGGTTTGATAATTGCTTCGACGGCGTCCTCAACAATCAGTGTTCAAGGAACAAATTACAAATTCAACCTGACTAAAGTTGTTCAGAAACCATCTGTTTATGATGATGATTGTCATGTTAATTACGGTGAATCAGAATCGGGCGAATGTTCATACGGCGACACGAAATCAAAAGTTACGATAGTTCTCTTTGGTGATTCTCATGCTGCTCAGTGGTTTCCTACCCTCGAAAAATTGGCGAATGAACGTAGTTTTAGACTAATTTCTTTGACGAAGTCGGCGTGCCCCGCCGTAGTGCTCCCCCGTAAGGATCAAGGCGCTTTCAAAAACGTCGACTGCAATCAATGGAGACTGAATTCGATCAAGCGCATTAAAGAATTGCGGCCACAAGCCGTCATCACGAGCAGTTTCCAATACTTCACGCCTGCACCCGGTTATTCGGACAAAAATAAATGGTGGAGTGATGGACAACGCGAACTTTTGTCATTGCTACGTGGTACCTCTGAGCGCTTAATTTACATAAGTGACACTCCTCGTCCAGAACGAGATATCCCAAGTTGTCTAGCCTCCCGAGATTCTCACTCCTGCGATTCCTCCAAGAAAAGTCCTGTACTAATTATTGATGGTTTTGAAAGAATAGATCCAACCCCATGGTTATGTACAACCTACTGCCCCGCGATCGACAATGGATACGTTGTTTATCGGGATGGATCACATATTTCTGTGGACGCAGCTCTGTATTTGAAGCCACAACTAGAAGCGGCATTAATTGCCAAGGGGCTATTTTCTTAGAGCTATGGCAGGATGCGTTCTATGGCTGAGCTGATCTATTACTGCGGAACTATGGATAGTGGTAAATCTACGCTTGCATTACAAACCGCGCATAATCACCAAAGTCGTGGCCGTACCGGTTTGATCTTTACAAATAACGACCGGGCTGGTGCCGGAGTCATTTCTAGTCGTCTTGGATTATCTAGTCCAGCAATAGAAGTTCTTCCATCCATGGATCTACATAAGTTAGTAGTGGATCAGTTGTCCATGGGTGAACGAATTGATTACATCATCTGCGATGAAGCTCAATTCTATGAGAGCAATCAAATTGAGCAATTGGCTCGAATAGTCGATGGGTTAAGCATCGATGTCTATGCTTTCGGAATCCTGGCCGACTTTCGCACGAAATTGTTTCCAGGATCTGCCCGATTAGTTGAGCTCGCAGATCGCGTTAACACTTTGCAAGTCGAAGCGTTGTGCTGGTGCGGTTCACGCGCAACTCACAATGCGCGAACAGTCGGTGGAGTAATGGTTGTTGAAGGTGAACAGGTTGTAGTTGGAGATGTATCAACGGGTGCTGATGTGGCTTATGAAGTTTTGTGTCGTAGACACCATATGCGTCAAGTCACGGCCCGCGTCTCAGGTGCGGCCCACACATCTTCTATCCCACTACCTTTCAAGGAGTAACGCTTTTACAGTGAATGCACAACCAAAGCGAGTAATGGTGCGATAGCCAATGCCGGTAAAAGATTCCCTACTGCCACATTCTTAATGTTCAATAATCTCAATGAGATACATATGAGCATTATTCCGCCAACAATCGTCATTGCATCTACTTGATATCCATCAAGAATTTCGCCCAAGCCTAAACCGATGACAGTCCACACCCCTTGGTAGATTCCAACTGGAATTGCAGAAACAGCTACTCCCCAGCCCAGAGAGGTTGCAAATGCCATGGCTGCAAAAAAGTCCAAGGTGCTCTTTAGAATCAATTGATCGATACCGGTACCCATGCCATCGCTAATACTTCCTAGTATCGCTAGTGGCCCGATAGCAAAGAGCAAGGAGGCAGCAACAAAACCTTCGACAAATGGCGAATCACTCGACGCTTTAAATTTGATACGGAGCGTTTCTCCGAGAGTATCCAAACGAGTCTCAAGTTTTAGAGCCGAACCAATTAATCCACCAATTAATAGCGAACCAAGAACTACTAGAAGCGTCCAACCCTTAGGGAGTGCTTGAATATATCGATCTGACCATAATGGAATCAACGCAGATCCAGCACCCAGCAGGGTCACTAAACCCAGTACATCGGTTAGCAGAGTTCTGGTACGGGTATTCATTCGAGTACCTACTAGAACGCCAAGGGATGCTCCAGAAATAATTGTCGCAATATTAATGATTGTGCCGACGCCGGGAAACATATGCTGATTATACTCATGCAATGTCTAATCCATTTTTGGAATTTTTGCGCCCACATAAAACAGTTCCACAGACTCCTTGGTCCGCGACATCTCGGTGGGACATATCTCCACTTAGAACATGCGTTCTATTTTTTGGATTGTTCATCTTTGGATTAGGCGACTCATTATTGATTCAAAGCCAGATCGGAAATGCTCCCTGGTCAGTTTTGGCTCAAGGAATTTCAAATCGTTTGGACATAACGATGGGCTGGTCAACATTTGGTATCAGCACACTGGTGTTACTTCTTTGGATTCCACTCAAGGAAAAACCTGGCTTTGGTACTTTGTCTAACATTGCATTGATTGCGCTTGCTATACAGGTTGGTGTCACACTAATTCCTGCTCAAAACTCTTATCCAATCGGCATTGCATATTGCTTAGTAGGAATCGCAATGGTTGGAATTGGATCGAGCTTGTACATAACATGTGGCTTGGGTCCTGGACCTCGCGACGGCCTAATGACAGCTCTGCACAACAAAACAGGCGTCCGGATTGGTCGGGTTAGATTAGGCATTGAAGGCGCAGTGCTAATTGCTGGCTGGCTTCTTGGGGGTACCGTCGGGCTAGGTACGCTCATGTTTGCGACCTTGATTGGGCAATCCATTGCTATTTCCCTGGGAGTCGTTTCAAGAGTTACCTCGAAGTAGCCCTTAGACTCGCTTTATCTTCCCAGGGCTGTGCGCCCTATCGCACACGGGGTCGCAAACACCCCCGATAACAAAATTAGAAAGGCATCATTCATGCTGGACTCATATTTCAAAATCTCAGAACGTGGCTCGTCAATAGCCCAAGAAGTACGAGGCGGATTAGTAACTTTCTTCACGATGGCATACATCGTGGCGCTCAATCCGATCATCTTGGCGTATTCACCCGATGTAAATGGCCAGTTCCTCTTTGGAGGAAATGCTCCAGCTCCAGCAATGGTCGCTGCCACAACCGCACTGGTTGCAGGCGTGTTAACCATATTGATGGGTTCTGTCGCAAACTATCCGCTCGCACTTGCAACCGGCTTGGGACTCAACACATTTGTGGCTGTTGGCATTGCGTCAAAGATGACTTGGGCAGCTGCAATGGGCCTTGTTGTTCTTGAAGGACTAATTATTCTCGTTTTGGTATTGACGGGATTCCGTGTTGCAGTATTCAAGGCGGTACCAGCTCAGATCAAAATCGCAATCTCTGTTGGTATCGGTCTCTTTATCGCTCTCATTGGATTAGTTGATGCGGGCTTTGTTCGCCGTACAGCTGCTGGGCCTGTCCCAGTAGGTCTAGGAGTCAATGGAAATCTAGTTGGCTGGCCAACAGTTGTATTCGTATTTGGAACTCTCTTAATCATTGGATTAATGGTTCGCAAGGTTAAGGGCGCAATTTTGATTGGCATAGTCGGTGCAACGGTTGCCGCAGTGGTCATTCAAAAGATTTACAACATCGCACCAGGATTTACAGCTGGTAATCCACCAACCATCGTTGATGGTGGCTGGGGACTTAATATCCCAACAGTTCCAACAGATATCGTTTCTGTTCCTAAGTTTGATTTCACCGGACAGTTTGATCTCTTCGGTGCTTTCACTCTGGATAATGTCTCTTTGATCGCAGCTATTCTTCTTCTCTTTACTCTGTTGCTCTCTGATTTCTTCGATACTGTCGGAACGGTCACAGCGATTGGACATGAAGCAGGCCTTGCAGACAAAGATGGCAATGTAGACAACATTCAGAAGATCTTGTTGGTTGACTCTGTAGCAGCTGCTGCAGGTGGAGCTGCTGGTATTTCTTCCAACACAAGCTACATTGAATCTGCGGCCGGTGTTGGAGAAGGCGCACGAACAGGCCTTGCTTCAATTGTCACTGGTATTGCATTCTTGCTAACTACTTTCTTGGCACCACTAGTTGCGATCATTCCTTACGAGGCAGCAACACCAGCGCTGATAATCGTTGGATTCCTGATGATGTCACAAATTAAGGGTATTGATTGGGATGATCTTGGAATTGGTATTCCTGCATTCTTAACAATTATCTTGATGCCATTTACCTATAACATCTCAGTAGGTATCGGTGCAGGTTTCATTACACACGTAGTGATTCGCTTGGTGCAAGGACGTGGAAAAGAAGTTCATCCACTTCTACTCCTTGTTTCAGGTCTGTTTATGATCTACTTCTTGTCCTCTCCAATCAATGCTTGGGTCGGCTAGAAAGTTCTACAGCGAAAGGCCCTCGGGAAACCGAGGGCCTTTTTCTTCTTTCAAAGCGGAATTACCAGCGAATGGGTGTCTTTCCTTGAGCTTTCAAAATATTGTTACACCGTGAGAATGGTTTTGATCCAAAAAATCCTCGGTACGCCGATAACGGACTCGGATGAGCTGATTCAATTCGCAAACTAGGCTTAAAATTGTCAGATAACTCCCCCGCACTCTTGCCCCACAACAATGCAACTACTTGATGGTTCCCTAACTCCTTAGCAACAGCATCCGTAATCTCTTTCCATCCAATGTCTGCATGTGTAAGTGAAGCTCCAACACCAGTCGTTAAGATTCGATTTATCAACATAACTCCTTGATTAAACCAATCTGACAAGTCCCCATTAATTCTTGTAACTCCGCAATCTGATGACAATTCACTGAAAATATTACGCAGAGAAGCGGGTAAGCGAGAAACTTCCTTTGCAACCGAAAATGCTAAGCCATCGGCATGACCTTGTGTTGGATACGGGTCTTGCCCAAAAATAACTACTTTCGTAGATTCAATCGATTGTTCCAA
>WLCR01000054.1 GCA_009705235.1 Actinomycetota bacterium
CCTCTCGCTGCGCAGTATGCATTTGAAGCAGGTTTTGATGCAGTTGTTGCAGTTGGTCTCGTTCTAAAAGGTGAAACACCACACTTTGATTATGTCTGCCAAGGCGTTACGCAAGGTGTCATCGATGTTTCGCTCAAGTATGGAAAACCAATTGGCTATGGCGTCTTGATGTGTAATGACCTAGATCAAGCTATTGCCAGATCAGGAGCTGTTGGAAGCAAAGAGGATAAGGGATATGACAGCGCAGTTGCTGCTCTTGAACTACTTCACTTACGCAACAAGAATTGAACGTTTCGATAGCCCCATAAAGTAACCATCGATTAAGGTTTCAACTGGTGCATCTGCTTTTTGGGCAGCACCCAAAGTAATAAACAAAGGCGTGAAGTGCTCAACAGTTGGATGCGCATAAGGCATTCCTGGCGCTTTCGATTTAAATGCAGATAGTGTTTCAACATCACCCTTGGCAAGTGCTTCAGCTGCCCAGGTATCAAACTCACTCGACCATGTCGGTGCAACTGCATCGGTACTCCAGTCGCGCAAGTAGGGCAAACCATGAGTCATAAATCCAGAACCAATTACTAGTACACCCTGATCACGCAATGGTTGTAAGCGACGACCAAGTTCTAGTAACCGTGCAGGATCACTTGTTGGCATCGACATCTGTAAAACAGGAATATCTGCATTGGGGTACATCACCTTTAATGGCACCCAGGCACCATGATCTAAACCGCGATTGCTTTGAAAGACAGGTTCGTTATCTGGCATCATCGAAGCAACTAAATTCATTAACTCTGTTGCATCTGGAGTTTCGTAGGTCATTTCAAAAAACTTTTTAGCAAAACCACTGAAGTCATAAACCAGGGGAGTTCCAGCAACAGGACTACTTAATGTGACAGGCGCAGATTCCCAATGAGCCGAAACAATCAGGATCGCCTTCGGTTTTTCGATCTGCCCAGCGATGCTCTTTAACTGTGATGTCCATAACTCATCATCGAGCAGCATTGGTGCTCCATGGCCTATGTACAACGCGGGTAATTGAGGCATGGCGACAGGGTATACCTAAGTAGTTGAATATTCAACTACTTCTTGTGTTTTTAAAGGAGTTCCTGGTAGTTACACTCAACCTGTGAGCGTAACTAGCGCAGGAGCAGCCTTTAAGAAGGCGTTAGTTGAAGAAACCCCACTTCAAATTGTTGGAACAATCAACGCTAATCACGCCCTGCTTGCTCAGCGAGCCGGATATCGCGCAATTTATTTGTCAGGTGGCGGTGTCGCCGCAGGATCTATGGGTATCCCAGATCTAGGAATCACAACATTAGAAGATGTACTTACTGATGTGCGACGCATTACCAATGTTTGCGATACGCCATTGTTGGTTGATGCGGACACTGGATTTGGTGCATCGGCTTTTAATATTGGCCGCACAGTAAAGGATCTGATCAAAGCTGGAGCGGCCGCACTGCATATTGAAGATCAGGTCGGTGCAAAGCGTTGTGGCCATCGCCCCAACAAGGAAATTGTTACAAAAACCGAAATGGTGGATCGCATCAAGGCGGCAGTTGATGCCCGCACAGATGACAACTTTCAGATCATGGCCCGCACAGATGCGATTGCAAATGAAGGTATCGAATCAGCGCTAGATCGCATCCATGCCTATGTTGAAGCCGGCGCAGACTTAGTTTTCCCAGAAGCAATCGAAAACTTGGCAGATTATGCAAAGATTTCATCTGCTGTTTCCACACCGATCCTGGCAAATATCACTGAATTTGGAAAGACTCCGATGTTTACTCGTGAGGAACTAGCTGCCAGTGGCGTAGGAATGATCCTGTACCCATTGTCAGCTTTTAGAGCGATGAACAAGGCTGCAGAAAATGTCTACACAGCGATCCGCCGCGATGGCACACAGGCCACTGTGATCGACACAATGCAGACCCGGGAAGAGTTGTACCAAGCAATTAATTATTATGAGTACGAAAAAGCACTTGACCAAACACTAGGCAAAGACAACGGGTAAAAAATCATGACAGATATCAAAGTAAAGAAGTCAGTTGCACTTTCAGGTGTTCCAGCGGGAAACACTGCGCTGAGCGCAGTAGGTGGAGCAGATCTTCACTACCGTGGATACTCAATCAAAGACTTGGCCGCTAACTGCCAGTTCGAAGAAGTTGCGTATCTTCTTGTCCACGGCGCGCTGCCTACCCAAGCGCAGCTAGATGCTTACAAATCAAAGCTCAAAGGTCTACGCGGGCTTTCACCACAGGTCAAGACAGTTTTAGAACAACTTCCAGCAACTGCCCATGCGATGGATGTTTTACGTACTGGGTTTTCAGCACTCGGTGCAATCACACCAGAGTCTTCCCATCACACCGAAGCAGAAGCACGCGATATTGCAGATTCAATGCTGGCCAAGACTGGTTCATTACTTGGTTATTGGCACCATTTTGCTAATAGTGGAAAACGAATCGAAGTAGCGACAGATGACAATTCAATCGGTGCTCACTTCTTGCATTTATTACACGGTGAAAAGCCATCTGCGCTATGGGAAAAAGCTATGCACGCCTCATTAGTTCTTTATGCAGAGCATGAATTTAACGCATCTACTTTTACCGGTCGAGTAATCGCCGGCACTGGCGCTGACATTTACTCTTGCGTTACAGGATCAATTGGCGCACTCAGTGGTCCAAAGCATGGCGGTGCTAACGAGGTCGCACTTGAAATTCAACTTCGTTACTCATCACCAGATCAAGCTGAAACAGATATTCGCGCTCGTGTAGAAGCCAAAGAAGTTGTCATTGGTTTTGGTCACCCTGTCTACACGGTTTCAGATCCTCGCAATGAGATCGTAAAGGTAATCACAAAAGAGCTGGCAATAGCTGCAGGCAAGGAAAGCTTGTATGACGTTGCAGAACGCATCGAATCTGTCATGTGGGAAGTTAAGAAGATGTTTCCTAACGTGGACTGGTTCTCAGCTGTTGCTTACGATGCGATGAAGATTCCAGTTAACTACTTCACGCCGTTATTTGTGATGGCTCGTATTTCAGGCTGGACAGCCCACGTAATCGAACAGCGCAATGACGGCAAGATCATCCGCCCAACGGCTACTTATGTTGGTCCAGAAGATTTGGTGTTTGTTCCAATCGAAAAGCGTTAATACATGTCTAGCCAGGTCAGTTCAAATAACCAACCATACGATCAGGAAATCATCGACATAGTTGATTACGTACTGAACTACGAAGTTAAATCTTCGGTAGCTTACGAAACTGCCTGGAACTGCCTTTTGGACACACTTGGATGTGGCCTAGAAGCACTTGAATATGAAGCCTGCACCAAGCTTTTAGGGCCAGTTGTTGCTGGAACAACCGTTGCAAACGGAGTAAAAGTTCCGGGCACCAAGCATGTTTTAGACCCGGTGCAAGGAGCGTTCAATATCGGGGCGATGATTCGCTGGTTAGATTTTAATGACACTTGGTTAGCTGCCGAGTGGGGCCACCCATCAGATAACTTAGGTGGAATTCTTGCAATAGCTGATTGGTTATCTCGAACAACAGATAAGAAATTTACGATCAAAGATGTCTTAACTGCGATGATCAAAGCACATGAGATCCAGGGTTGTATTGCACTTGAAAACTCATTTAATAAGGTTGGCCTAGATCACGTTATTTTGGTTAAAGTCGCATCTACTGCTGTTGTTGCACAGATGTTGGGACTAACCCGTGATCAAGCACTGGCCGCGGTTTCACTTGCTTGGGTTGATGGGCAATCACTGCGTACCTATCGTCACTTTCCAAATGCAGGATCTCGTAAATCATGGGCCGCAGGAGATGCCACCTCACGCGCCGTCCGCCTAGCTTTAATTGCACAGACAGGTGAGATGGGTTATCCATCAGCACTCACTGCAAAAACCTGGGGTTTTTATGATGTGTCCTTTAAGGGCAAACCATTTACCTTTCAGCGACCTTATGGTTCATATGTCATGGAAAATATCTTGTTCAAGATTTCCTTTCCCGCCGAATTCCATTCGCAAACTGCTGTGGAAGCTGCGATGACGATTTATCAGCAGATGCAGGCTGCGGGCAAGACATCTGATGACATCAAGAAAGTAACGATTCGCACCCACGAGGCATGCATTCGCATCATCGACAAAAAAGGTCCGCTGAATAATCCAGCAGATCGCGATCACTGTATTCAGTACATGACAGCTGTGCCTTTTATATTCGGTCGCTTAACCGCCCGTGATTATGAAGAAGACATTGCAGCTGATCCGCGGATCGATGCTCTGCGCGAGAAAATTACGTGTGTAGAGGATGGTGGGTATACCGCTGATTATCACGACCCAGAAAAGCGATCCATTGCCAACGCAATAACAGTTGAATTCAATGATGGCACCAGCTTTGCAGAAGTAGCCGTTGAGTATCCAATCGGTCATGCACGCCGCCGTGTCGAAGGTATTCCGTTGCTGATCGAAAAGTACAAGACTAACTTGGCCCGTATTTATGATGCAGATAAGCAAAAAAAGATCACGGACCTGTGCCTAGATTATGACAAGCTTGTGGCAACGCCAGTAAATGAGTTCATGGATTTGTTGGCTCTTTAATGAGCGATATGTCAGCAAAGGTGCGTCGCGCACTAGATGTTGCTGTCGAAGCAATCGGTGGTTCAGCTCGTGAAGGTCAGATTGAAATGGCCGAAGCAGTTGCAAATGCTTTGACTAATCGCCATCACTTGATGGTGCAAGCAGGTACCGGAACAGGAAAGTCACTTGCATATTTAATTCCTGGCATTGTCCATGGTCGAAAAGTCTTGGTGGCAACAGCAACGATTGCTTTACAACGTCAATTAGTGGATCGTGATTTACCGGCAGTTGTTCCGGCTCTTGAAAAAGAGCTCGGTCGAGAAATCTCGTATGCGATCTATAAAGGTGTCGGAAATTATGTCTGTTTGCAAAAGATGAACAGCGATGATGTGGACCCCGATGGTGAATTAGTAATGGAAGTTTCATCCCTTGAAAAGGATGCCAAACGCTTGATTGCTTGGGCCAAGACCCCGGGTGTGAGCGGTGATCGTGATGATGCTCCCGAAGTAGATCGCAGAGTATGGGCGGCAAATAGTGTTTCTGGACGTGAATGCGTCGGAGCCGATGTATGTGCTTTTGGTTCACAATGCTTTGCGGCAAATGCCAAAGCAAAGGCACAGACTGCAGATATCGTTATTACCAACCACACACTTTTGGCAATTGAAATCGTGGATTCACATCCGATCCTGCCAGAACGTGATTGCGTGATTTTAGATGAAGCACATGAGTTTATGGATCGTGCAACCCAAGCGGTTACTGATGAACTAACGAGCAACCGTGTTTTGCGCGCTGCCGCAATGGCTCGCAAGTTCATGCCGGGCAAGCTTTCAGATGCATTTCATAAGGCAGCAAATGATTTTCATGAATCCATGGTGGATTATGGCGAGTCAGCAAAAACAGAGTTTGGCACACAAGGCCGACTCGAAGAGATACCGCAATCACTTGAGTTTTCTATTCGAAAAGTCATGGAAGCATCAAAAGCAATAATTCAATTCTTATCTGCAGATGATGAGATTATCGATACCGATGGCTTGGCAGAGCGGGCACGGGTAAAAGGTGCTGTCAATGAAATTGCAACGACGGCCACAACGCTACTGAAGATGGGAGACGGATTAGTGCTCTGGTATGAACCAACATTTTCTACTTTGTACTTAGCGCCGTTATCTGTGTCCGAAGTCTTGCGTGAAAACTTACTAACCAAGACGCCTGTGATTGCGACATCTGCAACCCTTACAGTGGGCAACGGTTTTGATTCCATGGCAAAGAGCATTGGATTCTTGGTCAATGAAGAAATGAGCGCTGAAGTAAAAGAGGGCGAAGTGGATCCGGCCAATATTCAGATGCTAGATGTTGGAAGCCCATTTGATTTTGCTAATCAAGGTGTTTTATACATGCCTAAGCATCTACCCGAGCCAGGACGTGATGGCCCAAGCACAGAAGTTTTGACTGAACTAGGTGAGTTAATCGATGCAGCAGGAGGTCGTACCCTCGCATTGTTTTCATCATGGCGTGGAGTAGAGGCAGCAGATTTACATTTGCGCAAAGTGTTGGCTGAGCTTCCAATAAAAATCATCACCCAAAAGCGTGGAGATGCGGTTGGTCCATTAGTTTCTAGATTTGCTAAAGATGAGACCTCGATTTTGATTGGCACGATGTCACTATGGCAAGGCGTTGATGTGCCAGGAAACAGTTGTATTTTGGTAGCAATCGATCGCATTCCTTTTCCGCGACCTGATGAACCTGTGATGAGTGCGCGCGCAGCACAGGCCGATGCCAAAGGCGGAAGTGGATTTATGCAGGTTTCATTGCCACGTGCGGCCTTGTTATTAGCACAGGGCACCGGACGTCTTATTCGCTCCGTTGATGACCGGGGAGTAGTCGCCATCTTGGATTCGCGCATCGTGACGAAGCGTTACGGAAGTGTCTTACTTAACTCAATGCCACCGCTGTGGCGCACATCTGATCCTGCAGTAGTTCGGGATTCGCTAAAGCGTCTTAAGGATACTTTGTAGTTCTGGCCAAGATTTAGCAAAGCTAGGATGTAAAGGTAATGCTGCAACTTTTTCAATCTTTACCCATCGAACTTCGTGAGACTCATCATTTACTTCGTGGGCAACTAATCCCTCTTCTGCCCAAGCAATAACTGTTTCATATTTCCAGTTTCCGTGATCATCACAGTATGTGTGCACAGGTGTTAATAACGTAGTGTCAATACCAGTTTCTTCAATTACTTCTCTAAAAGCACCTTCAATAGTGCTTTCGTGAGAATCCCGAGCACCACCTGGAATTCCCCATGTGTCACCGTTGTGAACCCATGGAGCGCGATGTTGTAACAAGATTTCATCGCCCCGAAGAATCAAGATTCCTGCTGCACCATTGAGGCCCCAATGCTTATTGCCGCAGGCGCATTCCACCCAACCATCACCATCGCGCGCTGCCATGGTCTTAGCCTGTCACATCTATCCACAGATGGCGCAGTGATTCCCACTACGGTCACCACAGCAAATTATGGTGCCGCACATGATGAAAATAATTTTAAGCCTGGCACTTATCTGTGTTGGTATACCTCAAGCCGGCGCTGCCGATCAATGTCAGGAAACAGCATGCGTGAATGTTTATACCAGCAACAATGAAATCATTATCGAAGCCCATAAGGGCAGTTCAACAGCGAAAAAAACAATTACACAGGTACCTAAGAAGCCTGTAGTTAAAGCAACTCCTAAACCCACAGCAACTCCTAAACCCACAGTTGTACCTA
>WLCR01000055.1 GCA_009705235.1 Actinomycetota bacterium
TATTGGTTAACGAGATCATTCCGGCTTCCTCGGCCCGCTTCCCCTGCCTCAACATCCAAAGTCGAGACCGTTCACCCCCAAGATTTAACGTGCCTTCACACGTACAACTTGGAGAAAAAGAAACGTATTTCTTATCCCCTATTTAATTGTCAATTACTTCCAGAATGTAAGAACTACTAATTCCTACATTCTGCGCCGTCGCAACGTTGCCTCAAAAATTGAGGTATCGAAGCGGCGGTGCACTAAGTGTAAATCAGGAATGCGAGAAGGTGTTAATCCTCATATTTGGAGGCGGCACGACTAGCTTTTCCGCTCAAAGTACGCGAGACAACGCGTGAAACTTCACGATCAGCCTCACGTTCCTTAATCGCCTCGCGCTTGTCATGTGCTTTCTTGCCCTTGGCAACCGCGATCTCGACCTTGGCTTTTCCGTCTTTGAAGTACAACTGAAGTGGGACAAGTGTTGTACTTGAATCCTTCAACTTTGCAATAAGTTTGTTGAGTTCATTTTTGTGAACAAGAAGTTTGCGATCACGGCGCGGAGTGTGATTAGTCCATGTTCCTTCTGTGTATTCAGGAATATGAACACCCATCAGCCACAGTTCACCGTTATTTACCATGGCAAAACCGTCAATCAACGATGCGCGTCCAGCACGAAGTGATTTAACTTCCGTACCAGTAAGCACCAATCCGCATTCAAGTACATCAGCGATTGAATAATCGTGACGTGCCTTCTTGTTTTGGGCAATGACCTTGCGGCCTATCTCTTTAACCATGCCGCATCACCACCCTCTAGTTCTGATATTTAGTGCCGTGCATCCAGCGATTGGAGTGCAGGGCTCAATTCTCTCACTTGGAGAGTATTTATGAGACCAAGAAGGCAGTGTTTACCAAGTAGCGCAGGAAGCAAAAGCAGCGTACGAAGTAATTAGACCTTCAGATAACGACGAAGGGTGATTACAGAAGCCAGGATAGAAACAACTAAGCCTGTGGCTAGTAGATACGCCGACGCTACCCAGACCTCGCCCCAACCAAAGAACTTGGTAAAGGTTAGAAGTGGAGCAACATTGGAATCAATAACCGTCTTTAATCCAGCAAGCAATCCAGTCGCAAGTCCCCAACCGATAATCGCTGAGATAACACCTTCCAATAAGAATGGAAGTTGAATTGACCACGATGATGCACCAACTAGTTTCATAACACCGGTTTCACGTCGACGATTAAATGCGGCAATACGCAAAGTGTTTGAAATTAACAACGCCGCAGTTAATACCGATGCAAGACCAACTACTAATGCACCATTTCGAAGTACACCTAATAACTTAAAGAACTTCTCAAGAATTGTTCGTTGATCCTGGACTACATCAACGCCTGGTCGGCCGCTAAATGCACTAACTATTACTGAAAACTGTGTTGGATCCTTCAACTTAACGCGAAATGATTCTGGCAGCTGATCTGCAGTCACATTTTGTGCAATAGCTGAATCCTTAAACCGCTCTTGAAAACGAGAGAATGCCTCAGATTGTGATTCATAGAAAACGCTATCGACAACGCTCATCCCTTGAAGATCTTGCTGAATTGCTAATCGTTGAGATGCGGTAACGACTCCGTTTGCACATGATGGTGAATCCGAAAGATTTCCACACAGGAAAACAGAAACTTCAATTTTGTCATACCAATAATCCTTCATGGCACCGACTTGGGCGTTTGAAAGAAGACCTATTCCAAGCAATGACAAGGAAATCGCGGTTGTGACAACAACTGCAAATGTCATCGTTAAGTTGCGACGAAGTCCGATCCGAACTTCACTAAGAAGAAACCGTGCGCGCATGTCTTTTCCCGTCCCTAGCCCGTGTACCCATAAACGCCACGAACTTGGTCGCGGATTACATGTCCTGCATCTAACTCAATAACGCGCTTACGCATTTGATCCACAATGCCAGCATCATGTGTTGCCATCAAAACTGTTGTGCCTTCGCGGTTAATGCGATCAAGTAACTTCATAATGCCAACAGATGTAGCTGGATCTAGGTTTCCAGTTGGTTCATCTGCAATCAAAATTGGTGGGCGGCTAACGTATGCACGAGCAATCGCTACACGCTGTTGTTCGCCACCAGAAATCTCTGAAGGCAAGCGGTCACCCTTATCTTCTAAGCCAACTAGCTCTAGTACTTCTGGAACTTCACGGTTGATTTCCTTTTGTGAATATCCAAGGACGTGCAAAGTGAATGCAACGTTTTCTGTGATTGTCTTGTTTGGAAGTAAGCGGAAATCTTGGAAAACAGTTCCAACAGAACGACGAAGCTCTGGAACCTTATGGTTTGACAATGTACTTAAATCTTTGCCGGCCACGTGTATCGAACCTGAAGTTGGACGCTCTTCGCGAAGTACCAAGCGCAGGAATGTTGATTTACCAGAACCTGAGAGACCAACAAGGAATACAAACTCGCCCTTTACAATCTCAAGATTTACAGAGTCAAGGGCTGGACGCTCTTGACCCGAGTAAATCTTGGTGACATTTTCAAAGCGAATCATTAAATCTCCCATTGCATCTGCGGGGTGGATATTCGGGGAACCACCTTCGACCTGCGCTTAGTTTAAGGAAGGCAAGGGGAAATCGTTGGATGTGAGGGGGCTCTAAGCGTAAGAAAAGTGTGAGATTTATCGAATCCAGCGCATTCTCAGCAGTTAAGAACTACGTCGCCAACGAATTCCGGCTTCGATGAACTCATCGATTTCACCATTTAATACAGCTGAAGTGTTTCCTGTTTCATAATCTGTGCGCAGATCTTTAACCATTTGATATGGCGCTAATACATATGAGCGCATTTGGTTGCCCCATGATCCTGAATTATCGCCCTTGAGAGCATTGATTTTTGCCTGCTCTTCTTGGCGACGACGCTCTAATAACTTAGATTGCAACACAGCCATTGCTGTTGCTTTGTTTTGAATCTGAGAACGTTCATTCTGACACGAGACAACAATGCCAGTTGCGATGTGAGTCAAGCGAACAGCAGAGTCTGTGGTGTTAACTCCTTGCCCGCCAGGACCTGATGAGCGATAGACATCTACACGAATGTCTTTTTCATCAATTTCAATATGATCGCTTTGTTCTACAACAGGTACAACTTCAACGCCAGCAAATGATGTGTGCCGGCGGCTTTGGCTATCAAATGGTGAAATGCGCACTAAACGGTGAGTACCTTGTTCAACAGATAATGTTCCGTAAGCATAAGGAGCCGAGACTTTAAAGGTCGTTGATTTGATTCCCGCTTCTTCTGCATATGAAGTTTCAAGTACATTGACCGTGAAGTTGTGACGTTCGCAGTAGCGCAGGTACATACGCATGATCATTTCTGCCCAGTCGGCAGCTTCTACTCCGCCTGCTTCAGAACGAATTGTGATTAAAGCATCGCGGTCGTCATATTCTCCGTTTAGTAAAGTCTGAACTTCTAGCTCGCTGACAGATTTCTTAACAGCATCTAGTTCATTTTCGGCATCCTGCATTCCACCAGGTTCGCCTGCTGCTAACTCAAAGAGGATAGAAAGGTCTTCAACTCGTTGGCGCAATCCAGAAAGCTTGGCAATCACAGATTGAACTCGAGATAAACGGCTTGTGATCTTCTGCGCAGCCTCTGGGTCATCCCACAGATTGGGGACTCCGGCTTCAACTTCTAGTTCATCAGCTTGCTTGCGAAGTTTTGGTAGATCCAAGACCTTCTCGATTGAAACAAGGGTCGCATCAACCGCATCAATCTCTAAGTGATATTCGCGTGCGGCCATGGACTAAGGATACCCGTGCCTACTACCGCAAGCGAATTCCAAAAAGATAGAAGCCTTCTTGAACCTGATTAGTAGTTCCTGCTGAAGCCCTTAAAGAGACTGAATCTATTGACGAAAATGGAATCCGAAACGGCAAATTAACTTCTGAACGTGTTGCTATAGCCAAAGATTGTCCATCACATTGAAAATTGGTTAGTTGAATTCCCTGTAATTGATGCCACTTTAAATCAGTCTCATCATTACTCCATGAATTCAACTCAAGTAATACTTCAACGCCACCTCGATTGCAATCAATTGGAATTACTGGATGTTCTCGCTTTGATGCAATCGCCATTGGAACTGTAAAAATGGTGCCTTTACCTTGGTAGTAACTAGTTTTATCCAACGTATGAACTCCACGTTGGGCAGCAGCTTCAGTAGCTTGTGCCAAAGATCGTTTTGCAACAATCACTGTAGAAACATCTGTCATAACCATTAAAGAAGCAACAGTAATTACAAATAATCCGATGACAATTACCGCAATTGATCCAGTGTCGTTTTCAAAAGAGCTTAACCTGTTCACAAATCTTCGAGTATGGTCTCGAAACACTTGTAGCTGAAATCGAAGTTTGTATCTTTGCTCACAATTGTTTCGATTGATCATGAGATCCATGGACTCAAATGTTCTTGTGCACTTGAAGAAATAGATCGACCCGTTTCTTCATCAGTGAAGGTTATTGTCAATTTGATTCGTCCATTAGCTGATAAACATGGAAACATTGTGCAATCCATCTGTGTTCGCAATGTTGAGACTTCGGAATCAGTGAGTTTCCACTGCCGAGCCAGCAACTGTGTGGCCCTGCCAGAAAGCTCACGTGCTGCTGAATCACCGTCGCTGATCACATAAACACGTAAAATTTCTCGTGCCATCGACCGTGCAATCTCTTGGTTAACACTTAATCCAGAAAAATGGTTTAGATAAATAAAGACTGGGATAAACAATGGGATCGCTAGAGCAACAAATTCAACAATTGCGCTCCCAGATTCAGATTTCAGTTTGTCTCTTATTTTAAGAACTGCTTTCATTGTCCAGACCCTTTCATTTCCTACGGATTGGTCGGTTCAATAACCGCGATCCCTAAAACATCAGACTCTGGATTTCCCCCCATAAGGACAGCTAGCCCAGGAACTAACTGGGGAAGTGTGCGGGTACGGTGAGTTACAAGAATTTGAATCTTTTCAATCCGACCTCCGACTTCAAGTACCTCATCGCCTGACTGATATTGATGGGAAATAGCACGTGCAGAGGCATCTCCTTGGGCTAAAGCCATCTCGATGTTTCGAATATTGGTTGCAACAATTAGTTGCACCCCTATGAGGAAGAGAATCAGCATTGGAATCAAAACAAGGGCACTTTCAACATTGCCATCTTCCTTGCGTGATAATTGCAAGAAATTTGATCCGCATTTATGAATTGATGATGCAGGTGCGGCTCTCTGATTCGAGCTAACTATTGCAAAAGTTTTTTTAGGTCTACTGATCGAAAACATAAAGGTTCGCATGATGCACCTTTAACGAATACCATTCATAGAATCCAGTGAGTCTTTGAGTATCGCCGTTAGTCGAGGAGCAGCGATTGTCCAAATTGCAGTCACTAATCCCGTTGTCATCAATACTACAAGCACCCATCCTGGAACATCTCCTCGATCATCTTTTAATCTACTAAAAAATGAGTTATGTGCCTTAATGAGTGCGTGTCGGAATTGAAGTTCTGCTCGTACTGCAAATTCTGTAAATGTGTTCATTGTTCCTCCTGTTTATATAGTGATGAATGATCTTTGCTTGACCCTATTTTCTAGAGGTATGAGAATTCTCGTAAAGATTTGAATTGAGCAAATAGTTCTATTCGACTGATGTGGATAAGTGCTTAGCTCCATTGGCATTGACACTGCGGGTGTCGTGCGAATCTGACTGGCTCTTGATGAATGAGGGTTGTGTAGTCAAAGCGCATTTGCGCTCCAGTTAGTTCACATGTGCCGGTGTCAATTAATTTCAAAATTGCTTGCACGATAGTTCCTGCCAATTGATAACAAATTGCAACCGGAATTTCGCCTCTATGAGCTGCTAATGGAACCATGTGTTCAATTCCAGATCGCTCTGACTTTCCTTTCTCCAGGCATCGCACGCAAGGGGTCTTACCTGGCTTTACTAAAGGCCCCGCGTAAGCCGCTCCCCCTAGAACTTCGCCGACGAATAAATGATCCATTTGATCCCTCATTAATTGCTCGATCAATTGTGGAGTGTGTGTGCCAACTAAGAGGCGCACATTCCTTTCGGGAATGGGCGAAGAAATTGTCCCCTTAACATTTTTTGAAGCAGTTGGAAAGAGTGACCACTCTCTTGTTAACTCTTCAATACGCGATTTGTAATTAAGTCCGAAATCACTAATTCTCAAAACGCCTGTTCCCAGATCGCTATCACCTATTGAATTGAGCTCTCTGTGTGACGCAATGGAAAACTTTGTATTAGTTACACCGCTAGCTAGTAAAGCAGCATAAATCAGGGTCGCTAAACGATTTTCACCATGAATCTCGACACCAAAGTTTTGTCGAGCAGACAAAATTTCAACTCCGCCGTCGATCACTCCATCTACCCATGTAGTCTGACTTAATTCAGAGGACATTCTTAGTTGCAACTGTTTAAATGATGCATCGTTGCTTTGATCTTCGGTGTTGGCTGCACGCTCAGCAATGGGTGATTGAAAGCGATTATGTAATCTGATCTTTGTAGTAGTGATATCTAACAATTGAGAAATTGCTAACTGATCAATAACTTTTTGTACGACATCTATTGGAGCATCTATCTCTGCACTAATGTCAGCAGCGCAATGTTGTCCATCAAATTTAGCAATGATTGCACGAGCTCCTGGATGATTAATTGAAATCGCGTGATAAGCAGAGGCGATGACAAGAGATTTTTCTTCGTCAGAATCAGCTTGACTTATTTGTACCCCTTGCTTAAGTCGTGGTTTAGAAATTTCGATTGCACCATTACTTGTGCTCTCGATAGAAATTCGAGTTACTCGTGCTGGGCGAGACCCTTTGATGTATCTACGTGTGATGCGTTGGGTACTTTTCTCAACAGCGCTTTGAGGTAATAGCGCTGCGGTCGTGGATGTGGGTTGTGTGCTCATGTGTCGAAGGATGCTCATTGCGAAGGCTTAGCACTTCTTGACCCTTAGGAACTGTGGAGTCTGATTGAAATCAGTGCGCATTGGTAGGAATAGGTCACTGACAGCAACCAACGTAGGAATACTGTGGGTCGCAAGCGATTCATCAACATTGTGAGGTTTAGGCCACATGTCTACTTGGATGCATTAGGCAATCGGGAAAATTAGAAATAGGGAGTTTGCAAACAAAAGACCCCCGCACCGTTAAGTACGAGGGCCTTTCATAACGCTAGACGTTCGCAGGTGAACGAGAGCTCACCAACGCGAAACGAAATTTAATTACTGTGCTTTGCCAAGAATACGATTGACCTTGGTGCCACACACTGGGCA
>WLCR01000056.1 GCA_009705235.1 Actinomycetota bacterium
AATAACAACTTGTGCATTTCCACCAAGCTCCATAGAGCAGCGAATTACGCGGTCTGCGGCTTCCTTTAGAAGGATGCGACCAACTTCGGTTGAACCAGTGAAAGAAAGATTCTTAACGCGTGGATCATGAAGCATCTTTGAAATTGCAGGACCAGTTTTTTCTGGAAGAACTAAATTTAGAACACCCTTTGGCAATCCTGCGCGCTCCATCAAATCAACAATGTACATCGCAGTCAGTGGTGTTTCACCCGCTGGCTTCAAAACCATTGTGCAGCCAGCAGCAACTGCTGGGCCGATCTTGCGAGTGGCCATTCCTGCTGGGAAGTTCCACGGTGTAATAAGAATTGAAAGGCCAATTGGTTCGTGTGAAACAAGGATGCGCTTATCCCCTGATGGAGATTTACGGAAATCACCTGGAGTGCGCACAGTTTCTTCAGCAAACCAACGGAAAAATTCAGCCGCATATGTAGCCTCACCGCGGGCATCTGGCATCGCTTTTCCGTTTTCACGGGAAATCAATTGTGCAATCACTTCATTTTCTGCAGTCATTAATTCAAATGCTTTACGCAAAATTTCTGAGCGATAACGTGGAGCTGTCTTTGCCCATGCCTTTGCGGCTGCATCGGCAGCTGAAATTGCAGCATCACATTGGGCATCGCCGGCTAGGGCTACTTCGGCAATTACTGAACCGTCGCTTGGATCATAAACAGGTAACTTTCCAATTCCATCTACCCACTGGCCATCGATATACAACTGTGTATGCATAGCCCAAAGCATACGCTTTACGCTTAAAACAGTGAAGACGGAAGGCTTTCAGGTAGAGTGATACTTATTAAATTGCAGTAAATGCAATAAAAAGAGGAGTTTTGAGTGCCTAAGTCGTGGACCGATGATGCGCCAGTCCCTGAAGTTTTAAAGGATCACGCACACCTTAAGGACTCTTTTTTCTACACAATCAAACGTCGCCTGTTAGGTAATCCGCTTAACCGCCATTCTTTAGGTCACCAACGTCTAGGCAAGCGCTATGCATTGGGAATTCTTTCATCAGACTGTATTTCATCATCGGCTTATGGTTCAGAACAGATTTTGATTGCATTGCTTCCAGCGTTTGGGTTAGCGGCTTTTTCAATTTTAATGCCTATGACAGCCGTTGTCTTAACCATTTTAGTAATCATCACGCTGTCATATCGTGACGTAATTAATGTTTATACAAAAGTTGGCGGGGCATACATTGTTTCGCGCGATAACTTCGGGCCCGTAGTTGCACAAATTGCAGCAGTTGCGTTAATGCTTGATTACATCGTTACCGTTGCAATTCAATCAGCAGCTGGTGTTGCAGCAATTATTTCAACTTTCCCATCACTTCATGGCTTTAAAATCCCAATGATCTTGTTAGTGATTGTCTTACTGACATACGGAAACCTTCGTGGAGTGAAAGAGGCGGGTAAAGCTTTTGCTCTTCCTACATATTTCTTCGTAGGGTGCATGGCAATTGTGTTCTCAGTTGGTTTGTATCGACAGTTCAATGGAACATTGATTCAGCTGAGCGTTGATCAGCCAGGTGCAGTTGAGATCGGGCAAGAGCAAGGGTTGTTGACCTTTGCAGCAATCTTTATTCTGCTTCGTGCATTTGCTAATGGTGGCTCATCACTAACTGGACTAGAGGCGATCTCTGATGGAGTTGCATTATTCAAGACTCCAGAGCATGTAAACGCCCGTAGAACTTTGTACATCATGAGCACATTGCTTGGAACTCTAGTTCTTGGCGTTTCCTGGTTTGCTCACAAAATACATGCGGTTCCATATGAGTCTGGCACCCCAACGGTTATTTCTCAGATTGCGAAAACAATCATGGGAGACGGAGTTGTTGGCTCAATCATGTTCGTAATGGTTCAGCTGGCCACAATGCTTATTTTGTTTGCTGGTGCAAACACCACTTACAGCGCATTTCCGATCTTGGTGAACTTTGTTGCAACAGATGGTTACTTGCCACGTCAACTAACAAAGCGTGGTCACCGTTTGGCTTTCTCTAATGGAATTTTGCTTCTATCCGGTGGTGGAATCTTCTTAGTTCTAATCACCGCAGGCTCTGTCGAACACTTAGTTGCTTTTTACGCATTAGGAGTTTTCACTGGCTTTACTCTGGCTGGTTTTGGAATGACTCGTCATGCTCTACGGAATAAAACTGGACAGTGGCAAGCAAAGGTATTTATCAATGCTTTGGCCGGAAGTATTTCATTCGTAGTCGTGATCATTTTCTCAGTTGTAAAATTTACAGAAGGAGCTTGGTTAGTTCTTCTTACTGCGCCAATACTTGTTGTTTCGTTTTTACGATTGCGTCGTCAATACACCCGTGAACAAGAAGCATTAGTCGTTAAACAACATCAAGAACGTGCGACATCGATCGCACGTCATGATGTCACCGTTCTGGTTGATAACGTTGATATTGCAACAGTTGGTGCAATTAGATATGCGCGCAGTTTGAAGCCACGCAATTTATCTGCAGTTCACTTTGTTATTGATGATCGTCGTGCTGAAGAGATTCAAAAAGCTTGGGCGGCATCAGATGCACTAGATGATGTGACACTTGAACTAATTGACTGCCCTGATCGCCGGCTTGCCAACGCTGCTTTGGACTACTCAATTCGTATGACCGAAAAGTCAGATGTTGAATTAACCTTGTTACTTCCACGTCGTGCTTACTCTGGTTTCTTGGGTCGTTTGCTTCATGATCAAACCGCTGAAGAAATTGCAGCACCTATTTCGCAGTTGCCACGAGTAGTTGCAACCATTGTTCCTTTCGATGTAGATCGAATCGCTTCTGGAAAAACTATATCTACCGCACCAAATAAACCGGTTCCGGTTGTAGCGCCAAAGCCTGCCCACAAAGTTGTGCCGGTTGATGTTGAGCCTATAAGCCACTACGCAGAGAACGTAACTCCTATTGGCAAGATTGAATGGCGAAAGCGCGCTCAAGTGCAGGGTCGCGTAACCTCAATCAAAATTGCACCTCGCGGATCTGCCCCAACTCTTGAAGTTGAAATTTGGGATGAAACAGGCGGAGTTTCTTTACAGTTCTTAGGACGTCGCGAGATCGCAGGTCTTGAAATTGGTTCTCAGCTGCGTGCCGAGGGCATGGTTGGTGAAGAAGAAGGATCTATAGTGATTCTTAATCCTTCTTACGAACTTCTTGTATAAAAGATTTAATCAATTCTCCGCATTCTTCAGCTAAAACACCTGCACGAACTTCGGTTCTAAAGGTGCTTCGTGGATCACGCAGTAAATCCCACACCGATCCAACTGCCCCTGCTTTTTCATCCCAGGCACCAAATACAACTGTCTGTAAACGTGATTGCGCAATGGCACCAGCGCACATTGCACAGGGTTCGAGTGTTACAACCAATGTGTGATTTGTTAAATGCCAATCGCCTAGCTTTTCCGCCGCCTTACGAATTGCAACTATTTCGGCGTGCGCGGTTGGATCATTATGTAATTCACGTTCATTGTGACCAGTGGAAACTAGTTCACCAGCCATATTAAATATGGCAGCACCTACTGGAATATCTTGGCTTACAACTGCTTTGCGTGCTGCTTCAATAGCAACACGCATCATTTCAATATCGTTCACAGATCCAAGAGCTCCGCAAATTGATCGCCGAATCCTAAGCGCGCTGCAATCGCTTCAAGTTGTTCATCTGGAAACAACTCTTCATCATCACACAACGCAGAAATTTCCATACCGTTTAGTCCTAAATCCGCCAAGATTTCTAGATGCCCAACTGGACCAGATTCTTCATCATCTTCAGGAATTGGAAGATCCGCGATCTCCATTAACTCTTCTGCAACTGGGTAATCAAGTGCCGCAGTAGCATCACTTAAGAACAGTGAAATGTGTGAGCCTAAAACACGAATCAAAATAAAAAACTCTTCATCAATTGAAATTAATGCGATCGAACCACCGTTTGTTTGTTGAGATTTCAAACGAGTGATGATTTGTGCAATGTCATAAGGGTCAGGCAGTGTGCCCAAAGTCCAGCGTCCGTCCTCGTGCCAAGCCGCGACTGCAAAATCCATTTCACTTGTGAGGTCGGTTACTACATCGTCGATTGCGTCGAAGGATTCAATCTCCTCAACCAGCTCTTCTTCGAAATCTGACATGTGCGCATACTTTCACTCATTGGAAAGGAATGAAACCCCTGTAAGGTAATACCTATGAAAGTACATGTTGCCAATCACCCATTGATCAACCACAAATTGACGGTTTTGCGCGACGAACGGACCGATTCGCCAACATTTAGACGCTTGGTCGAAGAGCTTGTAACCCTATTGGCGTACGAGGCAACCCGCGATGTACGAACTCATGAAGTTGAAATTACAACCCCCGTCACAAAGACAAAGGGTCAAAAATTAGCTGAGCCCCGTCCAGTAGTTGTACCTATTTTGCGCGCAGGTCTAGGAATGCTCGAAGGTATGAGCAAATTAATTCCAACGGCCGAGGTTGGATTCTTAGGAATGGTGCGCGACGAAAAAACTTTAGAGGCAAGTACCTATGCAAACCGGCTGCCTGATGATCTTTCTGGACGACAAGTCTTTGTCCTAGATCCAATGTTGGCAACTGGCGGAACTTTGATTATGGCATTTCACTATCTGATAGATCTAGGTGCAACAGATATCACCGCTGTGTGCATCTTGTCTGCACCTGAAGGTATTGCAGCAGTGGAAAAAGAGTTTGCAAACAGTCGTGTGCCCATCACACTTGTAACTGGGGCGTTAGATGAAAAATTAAATGAGCATGGCTACATTGTTCCGGGCTTAGGCGATGCTGGCGATCGCTTATACGGAGTTGTGTAAATGGCATCAACATCACCTGGATACGGAATCACAATTCGTGTCGAAGGTTCGCCAGATGCAAATCCAGTAGCACTAGCAACAACAGTTATTACTGGTGCTGGGGCAACCATTACTGCACTTGACGTTGTGGAATCTCTACTTGAAAAAGTTGTCATCGACATCACGTGTGACACAATCGATGCTGAACATGCAGAACAAATAACTGCAGCGATATCAAAAAACTCAGAATTAACGGTTCGCAAAGTAAGTGATCGAACATTTCTTTTGCACCTTGGTGGAAAGATTGAAATTGCCTCAAAGGTGCCGCTAAAGACCCGTGATGATTTATCACGCGCTTACACACCTGGTGTAGCTCGTATTTGCCAAGCGATCGTTGCTGACCCATCTGATGCTCGTCGTCTTACTATTAAGCGCAATACCGTGGCTGTAGTAACTGATGGATCGGCTGTTTTGGGGCTTGGAAACATTGGTCCGGCTGCAGCATTGCCCGTCATGGAAGGTAAGGCAGCGTTATTTAAGCGCTTTGCTGATGTTGATGCATGGCCAGTTTGTTTAGACACACAAGATGTGGATGAAATTGTGCGCACAGTGCAATTGATTGCCCCCGTTTACGGCGGAATCAACTTAGAAGATATTTCAGCGCCTCGTTGTTTTGAAGTAGAGGCCCGACTGCGCGAACTGTTGGATATTCCAGTTTTCCACGATGACCAACACGGAACTGCAATTGTGGTTCTAGCTGCTCTTCGCAACGCTCTTAAGTTAGTTAAAAAGGATTTGAAATCTGCAAAGATTGTTTTAAGTGGTGTTGGAGCAGCAGGTAATGCAATTGCGCGTTTATTAACTCTAGATGGTGCAAGCAACATCATCGGCTTTAATCATCACGGAGTAATCCACAACGATATGAAATCTGATGATTCAATGCAGCAATGGTTTATCAATAACAGTAACCCAACCAATTTTACCGGCACAATTTCTGAGGCAATGATTGGTGCAGATATATTTATTGGTGTTAGCGCACCTAATGTCTTAACTGAATCTGATGTTGCCTCAATGGCTAAGGGGTCAATAGTTTTCGCACTTGCAAACCCGGATCCTGAAATTGACCCAGTGATTGCACGAAAGTATGCAACCGTTGTTGCAACAGGACGTAGCGATCAGCCAAATCAAATTAACAACGTTTTGGCCTTCCCCGGAATCTTCCGTGGGTTACTAGATGCAAATGCTCACAAAATTTCTGACCAGATGCTGCTTGCAGCTGCTGCTGCAATTTCAGAGTGTGTTTCACCTGAACAACTCAACACATCATTTATTGTGCCGAGCGTTTTTGATCCCAATGTTGTAAAGGCTGTTGCAGCGGCGGTTAAGAAGTCAGTGTGATTGAACTAGCTGCATCGTTTGATTCCCAGTTTGAGTCGATTCCACCGTTCTTCCTGTATTTACTCATTGGAACAATTGTTTTTGTTGAAACAGGCATTCTTCTGGGCTTTTTCTTACCAGGAGATTCAATTCTCTTTAGTGCTGGCTTAGTTGCGGCAGCCCATGGCGAAGTGAACATCGTAATTTTGATCTCTGTAATTTTCTTGGCGGCATTCTTTGGTGATCAGGTTGGGTTTGTGCTTGGCCGAACAATTGGACGTCCATATTTAGATAAGCACAACGGTCCAAGGATTCAGAAGATGATTGAGCGCTCAGAACGTTTCTATGAACAAACAGGTTGGTGGGCCGTGGTTGCGGCGCGCTTCTTCCCGTGGATTCGCACTTTTGTACCGCCTATTGCTGGTGCTTCAAAAATGAATTACTACAAGTTTTTATCAGCAAATGCATTAGGTGCATTGCTGTGGGGTGTTGGGATTACATTGGCCGGTTATTACGCAGCAACATTGCCGTGGGTAAAGAGTTCTTCTTACGCGATTGCTGCTTTCTTTATTACTGCCTCTGTGGTTTCTTCACTCGTAGGCTACTTACGCCACCGGCGATGACGCCAACGTAGGTCATTGCAAGACCAGCTATCAGATAGGCACTGACGCTGACTCCATCTGTTGGTGATACCAAGTCAATAATTAGAGAACCAGCTAACTGCCCGCCAACACTAAACAGTGTGAAGGTTAATACCCCTAGGTGTTGAACAATTGTTGATGTGAATGCAATGTAGAAGACACCAATCACTCCACCTGTGTAGATCCACCAAGGGCCGGCCGGCAATGGTGAAAGCTCGTTCTTTCCAAGTGCAACACCA
>WLCR01000057.1 GCA_009705235.1 Actinomycetota bacterium
AACACCAACAGGTGCAGGAACTGTAATCACTATGCCAGCACTAGGCGAAAGCGTTTCTGAAGGAACTGTTAACCGTTGGTTAAAAAATGTAGGTGACTCGGTGGCAGTAGATGAAGCATTACTAGAAGTTTCAACTGACAAAGTTGATACCGAAATTCCTTCACCTGTCGCAGGTACTTTGCTTGCTATTGATGTTGCAGTTGATACAACTGTTCCGGTTGGCGCCCGTCTTGGATTAATTGGTTCTGCAAATGGCGCTGTGGCAGCACCTGCTCCTGTTGTTGCGGCTCCTGTAACTCCTCCTCCAGTGCCTGTTATATCTGCACCAGTGTCACAACCAGCAGATGCTTATGTAACTCCCCTAGTTCGCAAATTAGCTTCAGAACTTGGCGTTAATCTTGCACAAGTTACTGGAACAGGAATCGGCGGAAGAATTCGTCGCGAGGATGTTGAAGCATTAGCTCGGCCAAAAGCACCCGTCGCAGCATCAGCACCTGTTATATCGACACCAAGTGCGGCAAAGCCACCAGTGGTTGCGATATCACCACTTCGTGGAACAACAGTGACAATGTCTCGACTTCGTAAAGTTATTGCAGCACGAATGGTTGAATCACTTCAGGTCAGTGCTCAACTAACTACTGTTATTGAAGTAGATGTTACAAAGATTGCGCGTCTTCGTGATCGTTCTAAGGCAAGCTTTGAAGCACGCGAAGGCGTAAAGCTTTCATTCCTTCCATTCTTTGCAGTTGCTGTGTGTGAAGCTTTGAAGCAACACCCTGTTCTTAACTCATCTGTGGAAGGTGACCAAATCACGTATCACGGCGCCGAACACCTTGGCGTAGCAGTTGATACCGAGCGCGGATTGCTTGTCCCGGTAATAGCAAATGCTGGTGACCTGAACATGGGTGGAATCGCACGAAAGATTGCTGATCTTGCAGCTCGTACCCGCGATAACAAGGTCACTCCGGATGAACTAGGTGGCGGAACATTTACTCTGACTAACACCGGAAGCCGTGGCGCTTTATTTGATACTCCAATAATCAATCAACCACAGGTAGCAATCCTTGGATTAGGCGCTGTTGTTAAGCGCCCAATGGTTGTTCGTGGTGAAGATGGCGGCGAAACAATTGCGATCCGCTCGATGGTTTATCTTGGCCTTTCTTATGATCACCGAGTCGTCGATGGCGCAGATGCGGCTCGCTTCCTGGTAACACTAAAAGAGCGCCTTGAAGGTGGAGCTTTCGAGTCAGATCTAGGTCTGTAATTTAGCTATGCCAGTTCCCCAACGTATTGCTGTCACGGGTGCATCAGGACTTATTGGTACCGCGCTAGTTGGTCACCTAAAAAGTGAAGGCCATACAGTTCAGCGTCTTGTTCGTCGAACTCCAGTTTCTTCAGATGAAGTGCAGTGGGATCCACAAACAGGTTTTGTTGACCTTGAGCCACTTCGTGGCGTCGATGCCATCATCCATTTAGCAGGTGTAGGTGTCGGTGATAAACGATGGAATAAGAAATACAAGAGCGAAATCCTAAATTCTAGATTGCTAGGAACAACAGCAATTGCAAACGCTGTGGCAGAGCTGAAACCTCAAGTATTTATTTCATCCTCTGCAATTGGTTGGTATGGAGAAAGCGGCAACCGTGCCGTTGTAGAAACCGATCGCGCCGGAGATGACTTCTTAGCCGCTGTTTGTCGCGAATGGGAAGCTGCTGCAGATCTTGCGGGTGTTACACGTACCGTGAAAATTCGGACAGGCCTTGTACTTGACCCGACAGGTGGTGCGCTAGGAAAAATGCTTCCGCTATTTCGCTTAGGTCTTGGTGGAAAAATGGGCAATGGAAAACAATGGTGGTCATGGATCACTTTGCACGATCAAATTAGAGCAATTGTTTTCGCTCTAGAGAATCCGATTGCAGGGCCAGTGAATGTAACTGCTCCTAATCCTGTTACAAATCAGGAGTTCACGTCAGCACTTGCCCGCGCCATGCACCGACCAGCTGTATTTCCAGCCCCTGCTTTGGCGCTAAAGGTTGCATTGGGTGGATTTTCATCTGAGATTCTAGGATCCAAGCGTGTGATTCCACATGTTCTGCAAGAAGCTGGTTTTACTTGGGATTACCCACACATCTCTGATGCCTTGGCTCGTTTAGTCGAGCATTAATTGGGCTGCAACTCGGCCTGAAAAAAGTGCTCCTTGTTGCGATGGAACAGTTCGGTGATCACCAGCAACAAAAAGGTGATCATTAATTTTCATACTTTGTGACAAAGCGCGTCCAACATTGTGTATGGGCAGCGCAGATGAAATTTCGTACTTTGCGATGAATTGCCAATCGTGTGTACTTGTCCCCCACACAATCGCTAAATGGCGGCGCACATCAGATTCCGTGACATTTACATCAGTTGTCGTAGATATCAAGTGTTGACCAACAGGTGCATAACTTTTTGAAATATTTGACATAACAACTGTGTTAATAATTGGTCCACGATTTAGACCATCAACGACTAAGCGCCCGTTTCCAGAAGGATTATTGGAAACGGCGTGATACCAAGTGATACATCCGGCCATACGTGGCACCTCGGTCAAACCTAACAATTGCGTTGCAGTTGTCGCATCAGTTGCAATCAAGATCTTGTTGGCCGTGAAAGTTCCATTGTTAGTGAGCACAGAAGTTTTATCAATGCGATCCACTCGAGTGTTGTAGACAATACCGTTTATGCGCTTGACTAGAGCTTTTGGAAGTTCGCATACTCCATGTCGCGGAACGCCCGGCTTTCCATTTACAAAGCTTCTAATGATGGATTGCCCGTAAATTGCATCCACATTGTCTGGGTCAGTCAAAAAGACACCGTGCAGGAACGGTCTCAAGGTTCTTTCATAACAGCTGCCAGCACTACGCAAAGTTTGTCCAATTGATTGGCCTGCCTTTGCCTGACCCATGATGACTCTTAGTAGCGAAAGCTTTTCTGGGATTGTGCCCGTGGCCTTATCTAATACTGTCCAAGGAACTTGTCGCGGATCACCAATAGGATGGCGCCCATCGTGTAGACAGACCTCAATTACACGTGGTGCGGCGACAAAATCTAATTCACCAATAACATTTAATTCTTCTAACGCCGGATATTTCGCGTTGATTAACTGAAATCCACGGTCACAGATATACCCATCTATGACATCACTTGCAACACGTCCGCCAGCGCGATCTGAAGATTCAATAACAGTTACATCAGCACCTTTAGATTCCAGATTAATAGCAGCGTGCAGTCCAGCTAAGCCAGCTCCAACAATTAAAACATCAGAACGCACGTGTACCAATTTCCCGCGCTTGATCAATTATGGAGGCAACTAATAATGCATCTGAATTTGAAACGGGCATCGGCCCGCCAGTAGTAATTGCTAACTCAACTACTTTATAGAAGTGACCATAATTTCCTGGAATGGATTCAATTTCTTCGACGACATCTCCGCGATGTATAAATGCTTGAGCTGTAGTTGTATAACTCCATGTTCCGTTTTCTGGAAACTTACCTGCACGCAAGAGAGCTTCCTGAGGATCTAGATCATTTATTATTAGCGCTGCTTTGGTGCCTAGTATTCTAATTCGGGGACCTGGTGCGCCGACAACGGCACTTGCCGATAGGTAGGACATAACCCCGCTGTCGTGCTGTAGAACTAGCACTGAATCATCATCTGCCCCACCGCGCAAGGAGCGCACGGTTGCTGTAACTAAATCAGCACCTCCAAACCAATCGATAGCTGTAGAGATCAAATGGGATTGCAAATCCAAAAGTTGCCCACCTCCATCGGCGGCAGACATGTTTTCTCGCCATGAAGTTGGATTTAGATCGGGCCGAAATCTTTCAAAGCGTGAATCAATGCGATGAACTTGCCCGAGTACTCCACTTGCTAAAACCTTTTTAACGGTTAACGCATCGCTATCCCAGCGACGATTAAAGAAAGTTGTTACACCTACACCGGCAGATTCACCCGCAGCAACAATTTCCTGTGTTTCGGCCAAGGTACGTCCCATTGGCTTATCTACAACAACTGGGATACCTGCCTTTATTGCAGTTAAAGCATGTTGTGAATGAACTAAATTTGCAGATGCCACAACTACAAGATCAAGTTTGTGAGTTACCAACTCTTCAACAGTTGCAACCACCACAGCATTTGGGAAATCTGAAACCGCATGTGCTATTCGCTCTGGATTTCCAGTTTGGATAGCAGCAACTTCAAAGCCACAACCCTTTAACAATGGTGCGTGAAAGTACCGCCCGGCTAATCCATACCCTGCGATACCAACACGTAAACTCATGTTTAACTATTCTGCAACTTAGATGGCCACCAAACTTTTCCGCCGATATCGTGGACTAAGGCAGGTACCAAAATAGTACGAACAATCAAAGTATCAAGTAACACACCAAAAGCGACTGCGAAACCGAGTTCAGCTAAGAACACGAGGGGTAAAACGCCCAACACACCAAAAGTTGCAGCCAACACAACTCCTGCTGAAGTGATTACTCCACCTGTAACAGTTAAACCCTTAATTACACCAGCGCGCGTTCCGATCTTGGCACTTTCTTCACGTACGCGAGTCATTAAGAAGATGTTGTAGTCAATGCCAAGGGCTACCAAGAAAATGAACGCAAACAATGGGAATGATGTATCAGCCCCCTTGAATCCGAATATATTTTCGAACACAAGTTGGCATGCGCCAAGAGTTGCAAAGAATGACAAGACGACGGTTCCCAATAGCAATGCAGCCGAGATAACACTGCGCAAAAGCAGACCAAGAATCAAGGTAATCAAAACCAAGACAATAGGGATAATTGTGCGGTTGTCGCGATTAGCCGAAACATCAGTGTCATATGCAACGGCAGTACTTCCTCCAACAAGAATTTTCGGATCAATTGCATGAACCGCTTCGCGAATCACCGGAATGATGTCTCGTGCTTCTACTGAATCTGGATTAAGGGCCAAGGTTGCATTTAACACAACCATTCCTTCAATAACCTTTACTTCAGAAAGTGGTTGGCCAGGGATAGCAGGAGTCATACGCAATGGTTCAACGGATGAAACACCTTCGACCTTTTTAAGTGCTGATGAGACCGAATCGGCAAGTGAAGCAGGAACGATTAATTCTGTTGGTTGACCTGATCCTCCTGGATAATGCTCACCCAATAGCTCAAGACCGACAACTGAATCCGGACGCTGGGTGAATGCATCGGCGGTTGATAATCCACGTGCATTCAGGGTCGTTGAGAAACCAGCAAGAATTGAAAGCAGGATCGCTGTAAGGATCCACAGTTTGCGAGGACGTTTCTCTACGGCGGAACCAATCTTTGCCCATGTGCCCGTAAGTTGAGAATTAACATCATCATTTCTCGGAATACGTGGCCAGAAAACCCAGCGTCCGAATGCAATCAATAACGCTGGCAGTAATGTAAGGATTACGACCATCGCTGCTGCAATTCCAATTGCGCCGACTGGACCCAAACCTCTGTTTCCAGAAAGGTCGCTCAGTAACAAGACAAGTAATGCAGAAATCACCGTGGCACCAGACGCCACGATTGGTTCAAAAACACCTTTAAGTGCAGCCTTCATCGCTTGCGCGGGATGATCATGATGGTGCAACTCTTCGCGGTAACGAGAGATTAGCAAAAGTGCGTAATCTGTTGCCGCTCCAAGTACAAGAACCGAGAGGATTCCTTGGGACTGTCCATTGAGATCGATAATATTGTTTTTCGTCAGAAGGTAAACCAGTCCGCCAGCAGTTGATAAAGCTATTACCGCAGAAAACAGAGGCAGTATCCACAGTACTGGTGATCGATAAACCACGATGAGAATAAGTGCAACCACGCCAAGTGTTGTCAGTAGCAATGAAGAGTCGATTCCTTCAAAAGCTCCAAACAAGTCTCCAAGGAGTGCACCAATACCAGTGACATTTGAAGTCAGTCCAACACTTTTCGCAAACTCTGCTGAATCCTCTCGAAGCGTTTCGATAACTTGAGGTAGAGCTGGTTTGTTATTCGGTAATAACTCTGTAGCGATCTCCGATTTGAAAGGTAGATTAACCAGGAGTGCTTTCCCATCCTGCGAAGGGAAAGCAAAGATTTGCTCATTCGGCACTAGGTATTTCCCGATCACAACATCAGTGTCACCAATTCTTTTAGAACCAAGTTGTGAAAGATGCACATTAAGGGCTGCAATCTTAGATTGATCTACTTCTCCGACATACAAAACCAATGTGGGTAAGTTTTGATTTTGGTCTGCATTAAACTTCTCAATAATCTTTGCGGCCTGTGTCGACTCTGCACTATCTGGCAAAAAGGCTGAGTTGTCATTTTCTTGGACCGTCGAAAGTTTGCCGAAAAGAGGCCCAAAAACGCCACTAGCTCCAAACCATAAAAAGATAACTAATAACGCATAGACAAGTGGACGGCGGCTCTTTTTTACGGATGTGGAAGACACTGAGAGGGACCTTTCGATGGTGAATTGGTAAGAAGCCAAGCCTACCTTTAGGCTATCGATGTGCCAGTTCTTCAGACTCCTTCTAATGCGGTGATTGCGCTTTCGCGGTCGGGGTTAGTTGACTATCAAAAGGCCTGGGATGTACAGCGAGCAATTCACGAAGAAGTTGTCGCAGGAGATCGTCCTAATACATTGCTACTGCTAGAGCACCCTTCTGTCTATACCGCTGGCCGTCGGACCGATGATGCTGAACGACCTAATGATGGAACTCCCGTGATTAACGTTGACCGTGGAGGTCGCATTACCTGGCACGGTCCAGGGCAATTAGTTGGTTACCCCATAGTGAAATTGCAAAACCCTACTGAATTAGTTGGCTTCGTACGTGAAATTGAAGCCGCCCTAATTCTTGTGTGTGAAGATTTAGGAATTAATGCCGACCGGGTTGAGGGTCGCTCTGGTGTTTGGATTAAAGATGCCAAAGGTGACCGAAAGATTGCAGCTATTGGTATCCGTGTTGCAAAGGGTGTGACCATGCACGGTTTTGCACTTAATGTGAATCCTGATCTAACGGCTTTTAGTCAGATAGTTCCGTGTGGC
>WLCR01000058.1 GCA_009705235.1 Actinomycetota bacterium
TAAAGGGATTTGGATAAACCAGTGGAGGTTTCACGTGAAACCCTCATCGCGAGGCATTTTCCAGATGTTGAGCGGGTTCACGCCTACGCGAAATTCCTAGAAACAGCGGGAATTGAGCGTGGATTGATCGGTCCACGTGAGGCGGATCGGATCTGGGAGCGTCATATTTTCAACTGTCTTCCTGTAACTACCCTTTTCACCGAAGGTGCGACCGTCTTTGATATTGGATCCGGTGCTGGATTGCCTGGAATTGTGATCGCCCTGGCCCGTCCGGATTTAAAGGTAACCCTTATTGAACCCCTTGAGCGCCGCGTGGAGTTTTTGCAAGAGGCGGTTGAGGGGCTTGATATTGAGGTAATCCGCGGCCGTTCGCAGGATGTAAAGGCAACAGCCCATTATGTAACCGCCCGTGCGGTAGCTCCCTTGGAGAAGTTAAAGAAAATTAGTTGGCACCTTTTAAAAACCAATGGCTCATTACTGGCCATGAAGGGCGAAAAAGCCCAAGAAGAGATGAAATCTGTAGCTAAAGCGATCCTCCATGAGGTAAATCTGGAGGGAATTGAGCTCAGCCGTATAGTCGAAGTGAAAAAAGGTGCTTAACTACCCACGTGAATGATTCACGTGAAACAAAGAAGGTAGTTGGCACCCGCCGTTTAAAAGAGGCGATGCCCAAACCCGCTTCCCTAAGAATTTTGACAGTCGCCAACCAAAAAGGTGGGGTCGGTAAAACCACGACCACAGTCAACCTTGCAGCAGCCCTTTCTATGGGTGGGTTAAAAGTTGTAGTTATTGACCTTGATCCACAAGGAAACGCATCTACAGCTCTTGGTGTCGAACATCTTGATAATGCAGGAATTTATGAAGTGTTAATGGGTGATTCAACAATGTCACAAGTGATTCAAAAAGTCGCGGGGTTTCCTTCACTTGAATGCGTTTCATCAAATACATCACTTGCACAAGCAGAAATCGAACTTGTTCCAATGGTTGCACGTGAGATGCGTTTAAAAGAAGCTATTGAAGAATTAGTTGCAGATCGCGCAGCCGTTGGCGAAACAATAGATTACATCTTTATTGATTGCCCACCATCACTTGGTTTGCTTACCATCAATGCATTTACATCTGCAAAAGAAGTTTTAATCCCAATTCAATGTGAGTACTACTCACTTGAAGGGCTTTCTCAACTATTAAAAACATTTGAATTAGTAAAGAAGCGTTTAAATCCAACCTTAAAACTATCAACACTTGTGTTAACAATGTTTAACAATACAAATCTTGCAAATGATGTTGCTAATGAAATTAGAAAACACTATCCAAACGAATTAATTGATATTCCAATCCCCCGTACTGTGCGCGTTTCAGAGGCACCAGGATTTAAACAAACAGTGATGACCTATGACCAGGGTTCACCAGGTGCAATTGCATACATGGCTGTTGCACGTGAATTAGCAGAACGCGGAAAACCTTTTGATTCAAATGTTGTTTCAATTAATTACAAACGTGAAGGTGAGATCGCTTAATGGCACGACGTGGTGGGCTTGGTACAAATCTAGATGCATTAATTCCAACTTCGCTAACTGTTGGCGATAAAGAGGTAGGACAACAAAACGAAGTTGCTATTAGTGCCATTTCACCCAACCCACGTCAACCGCGAACACATTTTGATCCAGTTGCACTTGATGAATTAATTGCATCCATTAAAGAAATCGGAATTTTACAACCACCCGTTGTACGCCAAACGACACCAGGTAAATATGAATTAATTATGGGAGAACGTCGTTTCCGTGCCGCAAAAGCAGCTGGATTAACAACGATTCCTGTCATTATCAGACAGACACCAGACAACGAACTTCTTCGCGAAGCGCTGATCGAAAATATTCACCGCAGCCAACTAAACGCATTAGAAGAGGCGGCAGCGTATTCACAATTACTAACAGATTTTAACTGCACGCATGATGAGCTTGCGCAAAAACTAGGACGATCACGTCCACTTATTTCAAACACAATTCGCTTAATGAATCTTCCAACATCTGTTCAGCAAAAATTAGCTTCAGGTGTTTTATCTGCAGGACATGCACGAGCACTTTTGGGTTTAAGCGATGCAACTACAATCGAAAAACTAGCAGCCAGAATTGTTAGCGAAGGATTATCGGTACGCGCAACTGAAGAAATCATTTCTGCCGGTGCACCTAAAGGGCAATCTGCTAAGAAACCCAAGGGGACAAAATCTGCGAGCCCTGAATTACAGGAAATTGCAGAACGTATTGGTGACGCTCTCGATACCCGTGTAACAATTCAGGGCAGTGCGAAAAAGGGAACAATTGTTATTGAATTTGCTGGAGCTGAAGATTTGAAACGAATTACAAAGGCGTTAGAAAACTAACCCTTTAATTCAAAACCTTTACGGCTTGCCATTTCCTGCTTAATGACGCCTCCAAGTGCCTTAACACCTTCCCGAATACGTTCTGGTGTTGGGTAGCAATATGACAAACGCAACGACCAGGAACCAAAACCATCTGCATAAAAGGCGGTACCTGGAACATAAGCAACCTTTGCGACAATCGCCTTAGGCATCATTGCCGTTGTATCAATTTCAGGCGGCAAAGTAACCCACACATAAAAACCACCACCAGGCTTTGTCCATTGCGCTGTTGCTGGAAAGTGTTCATCTAATGACTCCAACATGGCATCACGACGAACCTTGTACAGCTCGCAAAATGAAGCGATCTGGTCGCGCCATGGTTGATCCGCTAAGTAACTAGAAATAGTTAACTGCGTGAAGTTCGATGGACACAAAATCGAGGATTCGCTAGCGATAACAAGTTTTTCTTTCAAGGAAGGCGGTACCAAGGCCCAACCCACACGCAATCCCGGCGCAATCGTCTTTGAAAAAGAGCCCAAATAGATCACATTTTCAGAGTCTTCAGCGCGCATTGCATTTGGTGATGGTTTATCAAAGCCCAATAGCCCGTATGGATTATCTTCAACAACAAATATTCCTGCCTCGCGACAAATTGTCAGAATTTCTGTTCGGCGAGATGCTGGCAGTAAAACACCACTTGGATTTTGGTAGTTAGGAATTGTGTATAGAAATTTAATTTTACGACCTGCGGCGCGAACAGTTTTAATAGCCTCTGCCAACGCCGATGGTACCAACCCATTCTCATCTGTTTCAACATGCACAACAGATGCTTCGTACTGATGGAATGTTCCAAGGGCACCAACATAGGAAGGCGCTTCAGCAAGAACAACATCATTGGGATCTAAAAAGATACGTGAAATAAGGTCCAAAGCTTGCTGCGAACCAGTTGTAATCAACACATCATCAGGATTTCCGCGAATACCTTCGAGCGCCATTACCTCACAAATTTGCTCACGAAGTTTTGGGTGACCTTGACCATTTCCATACTGCAACGCTTCTTGTCCATTGTTGCGAACTAGATTATTAACAACATCAGCCATCATTCCCATTGGAAGGGCTGAAAGATTTGGCATTCCGCCGGCAAGTGAAACAATTTCAGGTCGGGATGCAACTGCAAAGAGAGAACGAATCTCACTTGGCTTCATGCGCGCGGCTCGGGATGCAAATCTTTCCTCAAGGTTTTGAGGCGCACCTGTTGAGAAACGTTGCGTTATGTCCGACATGGCCTAAGTCTGTCATACTCAAGGGATTGCTTGAGCATTATTTAACGGCGGATACCGGCTTTGCGAAGATCAGAAATACGTAAAGTCCCAGTCTTTGCATCATCTTCAGCGGCTAAATAGAGACGCTGAATCGCAATAACCAACGCTTCAGCAATTACATCACGAAAATCTGGCCGAGAAAGTCGAGCTAAATCACCAGGGTTGCTTACATATCCCAAATCAATGCGGACAGTTGGCGCCATAGTCATACGCAATAAATCCCATGTTTTTGCATGAGTGCGACAATTTGTTAAATCAGTACGCGCACAAATTTCGCGTTGCACAAGGGAGGCAAAACGTTCTCCAACAATTGAATGAACACCATGTGCGTCACTGCCATAAAAATACGTTGCCGCTCCGTGTGCTTTCTCGTTGCCATACGAATCAACATTTAACGAAATCATTAAATCAGCTGCACTTTTATTACTAAACAAAATACGTTCAGCTTCAGAAGGATTATTTGTTGCACCTCGAGTTAAGAAAACCGACGCACCTAATGCAAGCAGACGACCTTCGGTTCGAACGGCAACATCGTAAACAAGTTGATTATCACCATCAGGATTTAAAACTATAACCTTATTCGCAAGTGCGGGACCACGACTTTGTTGCATTGCATTTTGTCGCAGAGTAGAAGGAGTTCCTCCAGAAACAATCTTTGTTAAACGAATTAAAGCAATTATTGTTGCAGGCCCACATTTTCCATCAATAGTTGCACCAACAGATTTTTGAAAATCTTTAACGGCTAATTCAGTTCGGGGACCGTAAACTCCATCAACTCGTCCACAATCAAAGCCCATTTCGGTTAAGCGAGATTGTAATGCTGCAATGTCATCCCCATGCATCAATGGTGCTTCTTGTACATACAGTGAACGGTCACCAAGTTTCCATCGAGCTTCTTCTAATGCACGAGCAGTAACCGCATCAACAAAACCCGTGACATCAAGGCCACGGGCTTGTTGAAATGAGCGGATCTCCGACTCGGTTAAATCTGACATGAATTTATACGAGGAAGCTTTCTAGTTCCTTTAGTAGCGCTGGCTTTGGCTTAGCGCCAACCATTTGCTTCACAACTTCGCCATTTACAAAAACATACATAGATGGAATTGAAGTAATCCCGTACTTAATAGCGATCGCTGATTCTTCATCTGTGTTCAGTTTTACAATCTTGATCTTTGAACCGTACTCATCAGAAATCTCTTCAAGGATTGGCCCAACAGCACGGCAAGGACCACACCATTCGGCCCAAAAATCAACCAAAACAGGGGTGCTGCTCTTTAGAACATCTGCATCAAATGTTGCTGTAGTTACCTTGCTTGTAGCCATCGTATTGCTCCTTATTAGTCTGTTGGTTAAAGATTACTAGTGGGCTAAGAATTTTTCAGCATCAAGGGCAGCAGCACAGCCTGAACCAGCTGCTGTAATTGCTTGACGATAGGTGTGATCAACCAGATCTCCGCATGCAAAGACACCTTTGAGATTTGTTCGGGTTGAGCGACCTTCACAGATTACATAACCCTCATTGTCTAGCGTAATTTGTCCGACCAATAATTCGCTGCGAGGGATATGTCCGATTGCAACAAACAAACCTGTAAAAGCACGTTCTGATTCTGTGCCATCAACAGTATTGCGAAGCTGTAAACCTTCAACTTTGTCGGCACCAAGTACATCAATTACTTCTGTATTCCATAAAAATTCGATTTTAGGATTAGCTTTTGCGCGCTCAGCCATAATCTTTGATGCGCGAAGCTCACCGCGACGATGAATTAAAACAACTTTGTCAGCAAAACGCGTTAGGAAAGTTGCTTCTTCAACTGCAGAATCTCCGCCGCCAACGACAGCAATTGTTTGACCACGGAAAAAGAAACCATCACATGTAGCACACCATGAAACACCGTGCCCAGACAAACGCTTTTCATTAACTAATCCAATTTCACGGTATGCACTACCTGTTGCAAGGATTACAGATTTTGCTTTAACAGTATTTCCTGAACCATCCTTCAAAATCTTTACATCCCCGGCTAAATCCATTTCAACAATGTCATCTGTAATTAATTCAGCACCAAAGCGCTTTGCTTGTTTGCGCATACTGTCCATTAGATCCGGACCCATCACACCATCTGTAAATCCAGGGAAGTTTTCAACCTCTGTTGTGTTCATGAGCGCGCCACCTGCTGTAACAGAGCCTTCGTAAATAATCGGATCTAACTGCGCACGCGCTGCATAAATTGCGGCGGTGTATCCAGCAGGACCTGATCCCACAATTACAACATTTCTAACTTCACTCATAACGCCCCCTAGGCTCTGAAATCTATTCGTTTTCTTCTGTTTTTGCTGAACGCCGACTGATTGAACTGCCCAGATGGCGGATCATTGAAATCTCTTCGATATGTAGCGCCTTTGCCGCCAGGATGTATGCGAAAAATGCGACCACCATCACAACCAATAATTCGCCTGCACGCGCGGCTCGGGATAATTCAAGTGCGAACCAGGAAATGTATTGAGTCATGATAAACAGCGGAACCATTGCTAGAAGTGATGCAATCAATAAGCGAACATGTTGACCCAGAAATTCAGATATCGCCAACTTACCAACATGTTTTTTCAACAAACTTAAGGTCACAAGTAACCCAATCAAATAGCTAACCGAGAATGCAACTCCTAAACCAACTGTTATCCACTGTGTCTTCAAGAAGAACAAGAACAAATAAGACATAGCAACAGAGACAATGTTTATAACCAAGATCGATACAACCTGCGTTTTAGTATCTTCAAATGCATTAAAACCTCTTATTAAAATAAGGTTTATTGAAAATGCTACTAGTCCAAAACTAAGTGCAGATAAAACATAACCTATATACCGCGAATCCTCATTAGAGATTCCAATAAAAATACTTTGAGTAATTAATGGACCAAACAATAGAAATGCAACCGCGCTAGGAACTGTAATGACTCCAACCAAACGGATTGCTCGAATCAACTGCGCTTTAACTTCATCACGCTTGCCACCCAGCGCTAACTTTGAAATGTGAGGCAAGATCGCTGTAACGATGGAAATCGTAACAATTGAATACGGTAACAACATAACAAAATAAGCGTATGTATATGGTGTGTAACCAACGCCAGTTTCAAATCCCTCTTGAGCACTACGAACCGCTGCTGATGTTGCAACATTGACTGTTACTAAGTAACCAAGTTGAGAAATCAAGACATATACAAGTGTCCAACCAGCTAAGTTAAAGGATTTTCCTAAACCA
>WLCR01000059.1 GCA_009705235.1 Actinomycetota bacterium
AAGACAACTTCGGGTCCAGACGACTCAAAGTAAGCGTAAATTTCTCAAATGTAGGCTTATCGCTTACCCTTGGGGTCTGTTAACCGTCCGTTTGGTTCACCTGATACCTATTAACTAGGTGCAGGACCCAAACACAAAAAAAGGAATAACCATGAAGCCAGAGATCCACCCAGAGTACAAAGACACCCAAGTTACTTGTGGTTGTGGCGAGAAGTTTGTAACTCGTTCAACAGTAGCTAGCGGTTCAATTTATGTTGAAGTTTGTTCTGTATGCCACCCGTTCTACACCGGCAAGCAGCGCATCCTTGATACTGGTGGTCGCGTGGCTAAGTTCGAAGAGCGTTTCGGAAAAAAAGAAGCAAAGTAGCTTTTTAAAGGAACCGCATCGCATCCCTTGTGGGGTGCGGTCGCGGTTTTTTTATTTCCCAAGTAGTTATTATTTATGGTCGACATAGAAAGGAGCAGTCAATGAGCAATGATCGCTTTGCATCAGCACATGAAATGGTGCGCGAATACGCCGAACTAGAAGCAAAGATGGCTGATCCTTCTATCCATGATGATCAAGCAAATGCACGCAAGCTTGGACGTCGCTATGCCCAACTTGGTCCTGTCGTTGCAGGGTTTAAAGCATGGAAATCTTCTGAAGATGATTTGTTGGCGGCTGCAGAGCTGGCAGCTGTTGATCCAGATTTTGCATCCGAAATTCCTGCACTCGAGGCAACACGTGATGCAGCAGCTACAAAATTAGAAGAGTTGCTATTGCCTCGAGATCCCAATGATGATCGAGATGTTATTTTGGAAGTAAAAGCAGGTGCTGGCGGCGATGAGTCAGCAATTTTTGCTGGAGATTTATTGCGCATGTACATGCGTTATGCCGAAAAGCACAACTGGAAAGTTGAAATTATTGATGCCACTGAAAGCGAAATGGGTGGATACAAAGATATTTCTGTAGCGGTTAAATCTAAAGGTGTGGCTGCCCCGGGAGAATCTCCCTATGCGCGTTTGAAGTTTGAAGGTGGCGTACACCGCGTACAGAGAGTGCCAGAGACTGAGAGTCAAGGTCGTATTCACACATCCGCAGCAGGAGTTTTGATCCTTCCTGAAGCAGAGGAAGTAGATGTTGATCTGAACATGAATGATGTGCGCGTAGATGTGTACCGCTCATCAGGCCCGGGTGGACAATCAGTTAATACAACTGACTCTGCAGTGCGTTTAACCCACGTTCCAACTGGAATTGTTGTTTCATGCCAGAATGAAAAGAGTCAGTTACAAAATAAGGAATCAGCGCTGCGCATTTTGCGTGCTCGCCTTTTAGCTGATGCCCAAGAAAAAGCTGAAGCCATCGCCTCCGCTGAGCGTAAGAGCCAGGTACGCACAGTTGATCGTTCAGAGCGAATTCGCACATATAACTATCCTGAAAATCGAATTAGTGATCACCGCGTTAACTACAAAGCAAACAACTTAGATGCCGTCCTTAACGGGGATCTAGATGACATGATTCAAACATTGCTGGATGCTGACAAAGCTGCACGTTTGGCAAACGCTAACTAACGCGCGTATTCCAATTTAATGAACATAAAAGAGATTCTGCGTGATGCAAAATCACAGCTAGCGGAATCTGCAATTTCTGATGTAGATGCTGAGCATTTGATGGCCCATGTTCTTGGTTTGTCCAGAATGGATCTACACAACACTGTCTTAGTTGAATCAACTTTGCTTGGCATTGAGGACAAAGATGTTTTGGAAGAGCAGTTCTATGATTTATTGGATCGTCGCCTTAACTTTGAACCGTTGCAGTACTTAACGGGGACGGCAGGATTTAGATATCTCAATATTGAAGTAGGTCCTGGCGTTTTGGTGCCTCGTCCTGAATCAGAGTTATTGGTCGAAGCGGTTTTGCAGCACATCGAAAACCTGCCAGCGCCAGTAAGTGTTATTGATTTAGGGGCAGGATCTGGTGCGTTGTCATTGGCAATTGCAACTGAAGCGCCAACAGCACGGGTCATTGCAGTTGAAAAGAGTCCTGAAGCGCTGGTCTGGCTGAAGAAAAACGTTTCGGTCATCGCAGAAAACGTTCGAGTTGTTGAAGGCGATGTTGCAGATGTTTTACCAGGGGTTAAATGCGATGTTGTAATTGCTAACCCACCGTATGTTCCTGATTCTCAAGAATTGCCGCGCGATGTGGCTGGCTTTGAGCCTCATGTCGCATTGTTTGGCGGTCCCACCGGAATGGAGCTACCAAAGATATTTATCGTTGCAGCTTCACGATTGCTAAAAAGTGGGGGAGTCTTGGTGATCGAACATACTGAAGAACAAGGCGCTGCAATTGCTGATGCCCTATCAGTAGATTTTTTGGAGGTTGCCCTGCATGATGACCTAGTAGGTCGTCCCCGTTGGACTAGCGCGGTAAGGAGGTAGCCATGGCAAAGGATATTGATCTTAAAAAAGGTGAACTAACTCGCCACGTTAATAAGGCTGCTAAAGCTATTGCTGATGGATTTATCATCGTGATTCCGATGGAACATAGCTATGCGTATGTGTGTGATGCATTCAGAGCAGATTCAGTACGCGCAATGCATGTACTACGTGGTGATTCATTATTTACTGCCGCCCAAGTAATCGTTGGCAGCACAAAGACAACTGAAGGAATCGTTCGCGAAGTCACACCGGAAATAAAAGGTTTGATGAAAAAGTTTTGGCCCGGAATGATGTCGCTAAATTTGCGCCCACAACTTGGACTTAGCTGGGATCTAGGCGATAACAATCAACTTGATCGTGTCAGCGTTCGAATCCCTAGAGCAAAGTTTGCAAAGGCATTGGTTTCTCAAACCGGACCATTGGCAGTTGCTAGCGCCTCACGGAAAGCAATGCCTTCGCCGCAGTCCCTCAGCGATGTAATGGTTTTAGATTCAGATGTTGCGCTGAAATTTGATAATGGAAAGCTTCGTAAGGGCCCAGTTTCAACAGTCATTGAGGCAGATGAAACCGGCGTTAGAGTCCTTCGCATAGGAGCCATCTCACTTGCCGAAATTCAGGCAATCGTTCCTGGCGCTACAGGCGCTTAGACCAAGAGCCCTATAGGGTTTGGGTATGTCCGAAACTTTCTATGGCCCAGATTTCAACCTTTTAACCCAACAGGATCCTGATATCGCAGCGGTTTTGTTATCTGAACTAAAGCGCCAACAGACCAACCTGCAGTTAATAGCATCTGAAAACTTCACCTCGCGCGCAGTCTTGGCGGCCCTTGGATCAACGCTTTCCAACAAGTATGCCGAAGGCTATCCAGGCAAGCGTTACTACGGCGGATGCGAAGAAGTTGATAAGGCTGAATACCTGGCAATCGATCGTGCAAAGTCCTTGTTCGGTGCAGAGCATGCAAATGTTCAGCCACACTCAGGTGCATCTGCAAATGTTGCGGTGTATCAAGCATTTACAAAGCCAGGGGACACCGTACTTGCAATGTCTTTGGCACATGGTGGTCACTTAACCCATGGATCTCCAGTTAACTTTTCAGGTAAGTGGTTCAACATTGAGTCATACGGTGTCAGGCAAGATAACGAGCTAATTGATTACGACGAATTACGTGACCAAGCAATTCGTACCAAGCCAAAGATGATTTGTTCGGGTGCAACCGCATATCCATCACTTGTTGATTTTGCAAAGATCCGTGAAATTTGTGATGAAGTTGGCGCAATCATGTGGGTGGATGCGGCGCACTTCATTGGCTTGGTTGCAGGTAAGGCAATTCCTTCACCTGTGCCATATGCAGATGTTGTTTCATTTACAACACACAAAGTTTTGCGTGGACCGCGCGGTGGAATGATTTTGACTAAGTCAGAACATGCCGCTGCTATTGATAAGGCGGTATTCCCTGGGATGCAGGGTGGTCCGATCATGTCTGCAGTTGCTGGCAAAGCTATTGCGCTCGCAGAGTGTGCAACATCTGCTTATCAAAAATATGCACAAGATGTCATTATTAACGCAAAGGCGCTTGCTGCAGCACTTGAAGCAGAAGGCATGCGCGCAGTATCTGGCGGTACCGAAACACATTTAGCGCTAATGGATATTCGCAGCACTGGCGTGACTGGCAAAGTTGCTGACGAGCGATGTGGGGCTGCCGGAATTGTTATGAATAAAAACTCAATTCCTTACGATCCTGAAAAGCCTGGCATCACAAGTGGCATCCGAGTTGGATCACCTGCAACAACTACTCAAGGTATGGGCGTTGAAGAGATGAAGCAGATCGCAACGTTGATTTCACGCGCTATCAAAACTGATGATGCAGCAGCACATGCTGTGATTAAATCTGAAGTTCATGCATTAACTGCGCGCTTTCCTATTTACCAGGCATAACATTTAGTAATGCGCGAGTACTTAATAACCCTGCTGATATCAGCAGCTTTGTGTTACCTAATTACTCCAATTGTTCGCTCCCAAGCAGTTAGATTCGGTGCCGTTGCTGGAATTCGAGAGCGCGATATTCACAGCACACCAACTGCACGTTGGGGTGGGGTTGCCATGTGGGCAGCAATGGCCCTTACCTTTTTGATCGTTAGTAATCTGCCTCTTGTTGGAAAATCTCTTGGGCATGAAGCACAGGGAATATTTCTGGCATCAACGGCAATCGTTTTATTGGGAATGGCAGATGATCGCTTCGAATTAGATGCCTTAACAAAACTTGCTGGCCAAGTTTTTACAGCAGGCATTTTGCTGCTGTACGGAATACAAATCTTGTGGCTTCCGATTAATGGTGTAATTACTTTGCCCCCAAGTATTGGCCAATTGCTGACAGTGTTGATTGTTCTAGTAGTAATTAACGCTGTTAACTTTATTGACGGAATGGATGGGCTTGCAGCAGGAGTTGTCGCGATCTCAGGCATCGCCTTTTTCGCTTTTGCCTATCTTTTGGCCGTTGATTACGGCTTTAGTCGCGCAGGCGCACCATCGCTAGTTACAGCGGTATTAATAGGTATCTGTCTTGGTTTCTTGCCACACAATTTGAGTCCAGCCAAGATTTTCATGGGGGACAGCGGATCGATGTTGTTGGGGCTATTGCTGTCAGTTTCGGCAATTACCTTAACTGGCCAAGTTGATCCCAATGCTATTTCTGCAGAAAAATTAGGTCCAACTTTGTTGCCACTTTTGCTTCCATTTGCAGTTCTTGCAATTCCATTCTTGGACTTAGTTCTGGCCGTTAGCCGTCGTGTAAAAGCCGGAAAGTCACCTTTTGCACCAGATAACTTGCATCTACATCACCGATTGCTGAGTGCAGGTAACTCAACTGGGCAAACAATTTTAATTCTGTATTTATGGACCGCAACCATTGCATTTCCTGTGACGGTCTTAGCCTTTGCGCCATGGTGGATAGCTGTCATAACTGCATTATTTTTTGCTGTATCTAGTGCCGCCGTTATGAGATATAAGAAAAAGATAACTGCATGAGTCAGCAAAGTAATGAATCACAATTGTTGCGAGGTGCATTTATTCCAACACTTGTTGTAAGCATTGTTGCGATTGCAACATGTGCGCTTGTTCAAGGGAAAAGCGGTTTTTGGGGTGCACTTCTTGCCCAATTTGTAGTAATCATCTTTTTTGTTATTCACATTGTGGTCTCTCGTTTGACTCGTAATTTGGATCCCATCTCAACGATGGCAATGGCGCTGTTTTCTTACTTTGCTAAGTTGTTTGCGCTGGGGACTTTGTTGTGGGTTATTGCCAAGTACACAGATCGGGCTACGATTAACCGAATCGCCTTCGGGATTACCGCTGTGGCTCTGACAATCGCCTGGCTTTGGGGCGAGATTGCCAGTTATATGAAACTGCGCCTACATTTACCTCTGCCCGTAACTAAAAACCCCGATCTCGACACGTAAGAACTGAAAATAAGGAGTCACCATGGCAAATCGCGATGAGAATGCAATGTGGTCCATCTTTGGATACCTCTTGTCCGGCCTAATCTTCTGGGGCGGAATCGGTTATGGGCTGGACAAGTGGCTAGACAAGGGAATTTTCACCCTGATCGGCCTGCTCGTAGGAATCAGCGGCGCGATCTACCTAGTCTGGCTCCGTTTCGGCCGCGAATAGTCCACCGCCCACGCTCAATCTCACAGTTTCCAGGTTCATTTCGATTTCTCATAAATAACCCCTCTCCCATAGGGTTGCTCCGTCTTCCCGTTAGATCGACCAGCTGTATTGGCCTGTGAGGAGTGTGCGTGCGCGTTCTAGTGCGTTCTGCTGAAGGTGAAGGATTCGTCCCACCAAGCACCAAAGACTTCGAACTTCCACCAATTTTTGGTGACAACGTTTACACAACCAAACCAATTCTTCTTGTCTTTCTTTCTGTAATTTTGATTTCAGTATTCTTCATATTGTCTGCGCGCAAAGCTGCAATTGTCCCAAGTAAGTTCCAGTTTGCTGGGGAATCTGTGTACTCATTTGTGCGCGAAAACTTGGCCAAAGAGGTTATCGGTCACGATTTCATGCGTTTTGTGCCATACCTATTTACCTTGTTTACATTTATTTTGGTGAACAATCTTTTCGGAATTATTCCATTGATTCAGTTCCCAACAATGTCGCATGTTTCATTCCCATATGTTTTAGCGTTGTCTACATATTTGGTCTTCCACTATGTAGGAATTCGCAAGCAAGGAGCATTTAAGTACTTCAAGGAAATCTTGTTTATGCCTGGCGTTCCAAAAGCTGCATACATCCTGATTACACCACTTGAAATCCTTACATTCTTTGTTGTGCGCCCACTAACGCTCTCACTTCGTCTTTTTGCAAATATGTTTGCGGGCCACTTGTTGTTGCTCGTGTTTATCTTGGGTGGAGAACATCTA